>DATMNF010000166.1:0-8340 GCA_035569355.1 Steroidobacteraceae bacterium | reverse complement strand
TGGATCGATCCGGTCGCGTCTGGTACACGGCGCGCATTCGCGGCGCCGACAATCCCGCGTTTTGCAAGAAGGGTTCGACTCACCCGTCTGCCAAGGAGTTTCCCCTGGGCGACTCGCAGCGGCAGCTCGCGGTGTACGAGCCGAAGAGCGGCAAATATACGTTCGTCGACACCTGCTTCAGTACCCATCATCTGCAATTCGCCGAGGGCGCGAACGACACGCTGTGGACCAGCGGCGGCCAGGAAGTGATGGGGTGGCTCGACACCAAGAAATTTCTTCTGACGGGCGACGCGGCGGCATCTCAAGGGTGGGCTCCCTTGGTGCTCGACACCAACGGCAACGGCAAGCTCGATGCGTGGAGCGAGCCTGGTCAACCTGCGGATCCCAAACGGGATCAGCGTCTCGCGCTCGGCATTTACGCCGTCATGCCGAATCCTGCGGACGGCAGTATCTGGGGCTCGGTCGCGTTTCGCTATCCCGGCGCCGTCGTCCGATTCGATCCGCGGACCAGGCTCAGCGAAATCTACAATGTGCCCGCACCCGGCTTCGGCGTGCGCGGGGCCGATATCGATCGCAACGGTGTGGTATGGGTATCGCTGGCGAGCGGACATTTGGGGGAATTCGATCGGCGCAAGTGCACGCATCCGCTCAACGGGCCGAGCGCGACGGGAGACCACTGCCCTGAGGGCTGGAGCTTCCATCGCTTGCCAGGCCCGGGTTTCGTCAACGTGCCGCAAATGAGCGTCGAATCAAGCTATTACACCTGGGTGGATCAGCACGATACGCTCGGGCTGGGGGCAAACGTGCCCATTGCGACGGGTAATCTATTTGACGGCGTGCACGCGTGGGTTGATGGTAAGTTCGTGACCCTGCGCATTCCCTATCCGCTCGGGTTCTATGCGAAGGGTCTCGAAGGCCGTATCGATGACGCAGCAGCGGGCTGGAAGGGACGCGGTATTTGGGTCACGAGCGGCGATCGGACGCCGTGGCACAAGGAAGGCGGGAAGGGCACCAAGCCGCTGGTCGTCCATTTTCAAATTCGCCCATCGCCGCTGGCTGACTGAGCCGCGATGACGAACGCCGATGAGCGTATTCCGCTGACCCCCTTGGGGCTCGTCATTTGCCGCGCCACGGTCCGTGACGCCGCAGTCATCGCGCGCCATCGGGTCGGGATGTTCCGCGAAATGGGGCAGGTGCCGACGGACGATCTGGCGCTCGAACTCCTCAACGAGTCGACCTCCGCGCTGGCGGCCGGACTCGCTGATGGGTCCTATGTCGGTTGGCTCGCGTTCGATGAGAGCGATCAGGTCGTCGCAGGCGCCGGAGTGCACATCAGGCCGCAACTGCCGCGCATCACGCTCGATGGTACCCGGGTGGCAGTCTCATCGGTCCCGCTCGTGGTGAACGTATATACGGAACCTGCCTGGCGCCGCCGCGGGATTGCCCGGATGCTCATGAACACATTGATGCACTGGTCGACAGCCCAGGGCTTCGATCGCGTCGTCCTGCATGCCTCCGATACAGGACGTGCCTTGTATACATCACTCGGTTTCGTCCCGTCGAACGAGATGCGCTGGTGGCCGGGGCGCCTGTAGCATCGCGGCCACCGCGGCACGCGCACTCGAGGAGTGTACGGGCAACGCCAACACGTCTCCGGGACGCGACCACTCGAGCGCGTAGCGCGCCGCTTCGATTTCACTCGAGCGCACTACCACGTTGGAGTCCGGGAACCCGAGGCGCTTGAGTTCGGCGCCGATGATGCGCGGTATTTCGCCCGCGGCGCGCCCGCGCAACTGGGCTTCGTTTTCCTTGACGACCACGAGATCGGGTCGAAATGCCGCAGCGACGCGGACCAACTCCTCGATATCCGCGTCTTTGCGGTTGCCGGCGTGGCCGAGCAGCACTCCGAGGCGGCCGGCACCGCCGCGCAGGTGATCGGCAACCTGCAAAAAGCCCCGCAGGCCATCCGGATTGTGGGCGTAGTCGACCAGTACGCATACGCCGCCGCGCTCGAATCGCATCATGCGGCCCGGATTATCCTCGAGCTTGGAACCGAAGCGCGCGAATACCGCTGCGATCGTCACCGGCGCGATGCCGAGTGTGAGCGCGGCGAGCGCCGCGCCGGCGAGATTGGCCACGTTGTAGGCCGCAACCCCGGCCATCGACAACGGCATGTCCGAGACCCGCCCGAGGTCATGCTCGACGCCGCGGTGGCTCAAGGTCAGCCGTCCCGCGCGCACGCCGCAGGTCGGAGCGCCGAGCAGGCGAGATTCGCGGAGCGTCGGATGATCCGCGTGCAGCGAAAACCAACCCAACGTAGGGCGGGCGCCGTAGCGCCGCACCAGCCCCTCGGCGTGCTCGCGCAGCTGTGAATCGTCCGCATTCAACACCAGTAACCCGTTCGGCGCCACGGTCGAGGCCACCGCCAGCTTCGTCTGCGCCAGCCCGGCCAGGTCGTGAATGCCGTACTCGCCGAAATGATCCGAACTCACATTGGTGACCACGGCGGTGCAGGCTCGCGAGATGGCGATGCCCCGACGCAAGATGCCGCCGCGCGCGGTCTCGAGAATAGCCGCCTCGGCGCGCCGCTCACGCATCACCCTCCGCGCTCCGGCGGGCCCGGAATAATCTCCAAGGGCCAGCGATTCATCGTCCAGAAACACCCCGTCGGTGCAGTTGAAGCCGGCCGGCCAGCCATGGGCGCGCGCGCAGGCGGCAACGAGCCGTACCGTGGTGGTCTTTCCATTGGAGCCGGTGACGAGTGCCGTCGGGATGTCGCGAAGCTCCGCCCATGGAACGGCGGCGACGTCCGGCAGGGCAGTGAGCGGGAAAGTGCGCCCCCCGGCACCCGCGCCGAGCGTCAGCTCCGATTCATCGAGGACGTATGGCAGCCGCCGGCTCGCGGCTGCGTCGATCAGCGCTCGCAGCCGCGGATGAGTTTCCAAGGCAGCCAGCCGCTCGAAGCGCGCGAGCGCGGCGGATTCTTCGATCACCGGGTCGAGATCCGGCTGCCGATTGGCCGGATTCTCGGTCGCCTCCGAGGTCTCTGCGATGAGTGCCTCTTCCACGCGGGCCCATCGAACGGGATCGCGTTCGAGCAACGCCGCGCACAGCGCCCACTCGTTGATTTCGGTCGCGAGGAACAACTGATCGAGGGGTGCCGCGATCGCAAGCGACGCACCGCCGGCATGTGGGCGCGCAACGGACTGCCGGGGGCTCCAGCCCAACCGAGCGCCGGCACGTTCCACCTTCGAGCGCCATGCAGCGAGGAGGGCGTCATCGATCGGGACGCCGACCACTTCGAGCACGGCGCCCGTCGATGCAAAGAATAGGTTGGCGCCCGTGAGGCGCCGCGAATCATCGAACGGCAGCTCGAGCGGCTTCAGTCTTCGCTCTCCGGTGCCATGCGCACGCCACGCTCATCGCGGATCAAGCCTTCGAGACTGAAATCGGCAGCGCTCGATTCGGCGGCCACCACCGCCGCGCCGAGGTCAGCCCCCACGTTCACCCCGTTGCCCTTCGCCTCGGTCGCGGCCGCGTGCAACGGCGCAGCGGGGTGCGAGATCGCGGCGGCGTGCGAGGTGGCGGCGGCGTGCGAGGATTGTCCCGCTGCACCGTTCGGCTTGAATTTGGTGATTTGCTTCCAAGAGCGCACCAGCGCATCGGCGAAGATCAGCAGCAAGTCTCCGCTCTCGCCCATGCGCAGCGCCGCCTCGATGGCCTGTTGCTCGTCAGGGATGATCGAGATCCGGCTTTCGGGCACACCGGCTATCGCTAAGGCCTGGGCTTGAATTCGCGGCACCTCGTCCGGCGCGCGGTCACGCAGATTGTCGTCGCGCCGGCAAATGTAATGGTCGAAGCGGCCCGCGACCGCCTTTGCGATTGCGACGAGGTCCTCATCGCGGCGGTCGCCCGGTCCCGCGAGCACTACGATCCGCCGGCCGATGACATCGAGGCGCAGCGCGAGATCCGCCATCATGCCGACGGCATGAGCGTTGTGCCCATAGTCGAACAGGACCTTGAACGGATGCTCATTGAATATGTTCATGCGCCCAGGCGCCTGGAAGAACGTCGAATCGAAGGTGCGCAGCCCCTGGCGGATCGCATCGAGCTTGATGCCGAGAGAGAACGCCATCGCCGCGGCGAACATTGCGTTTTGCACGTTGTGCGTGGCCTTGCCTTCGAGCGTCGCCGGGATCAGATGCGTCCAGAGCAAGGGAATATGGCCGCCCCGATCATAGAGGGTCATCATTTGGCCGTTGACCCCGGCCTCCAGCGCACACGCCCGTCCGCCCGCGCGAATGTGCTCGCGCACCAGCATGTGTTGCGGGTTCATCGTCACGTAGCAGATGTTCTTGGCCTCGGTATAGCCCGACATCTTGAGCACCAGAGGATCATCGGCGTTGAGCACCGCGCAGTCGGTCGCGACCTCGACCACGATGCGTTTCAATTCGCTCAGCTGTTCGAGCGTGTCGATGCCCTTGAGACCCAGATGGTCGGCCTGCACGTTCAGCACGCCGCCGACGTTGACTTCCCGTACTCCCATGCCGGCACGCAGCAACCCGCCGCGAGCGGTCTCGAGAATGGCCATGTCGATCTGTGGATCGGCGAGCACCATGCGTGCCGAGATCGGTCCGGTCATGTCGCCCTGCACGGTGCGCTGGCCGTCGATGTAGACGCCGTCCGTGGTCGTCAGGCCCGGCGTGTAGCCCCCCATTTTGGTCAGATGCGCGAGCATGCGTGCCGTCGTGGTTTTCCCGTTGGTGCCGGTAATCGCCGCGATCGGCACCCGCGCGGAGACGCCGGGTGGAAACAGCATGTCAACGACCGGTGCGGCCACGTCTCGTCCCTTGCCTTCGCTCGGCGCTACGTGCATGCGAAAGCCCGGTGCGGCGTTGACCTCGCAAATGCCTCCGCCGATCGCGCGATAGCTCTCGGTAATATTCTTCGACAGGAAATCAACGCCGCCGACATCGAGGCCGATGGCACGCACCGCCCGTTCAGCCATTTCACGATTATCGGGGTGTATCACATCGGTGACATCGGTCGCGGTACCGCCCGTCGACAAGTTCGCCGTCGAGCGCAGATACACGACCTGATCGAGCTCTGGAATCGATTCGGGATTGAGACCCATGCGCTCGAGCATCTTATGAGCCTGGGCGTCCAATTCCAGCCGCGTCAGCACCTTTTCATGCCCCACGCCGCGGCGCGGATCCTGATTCACGATTTCGATCAGCTGCGCAATCGTATGCCGCCCGTCGCCCACGACGTGACCGGGCGTGCGTCGGGTTGCGGCCACCAGCTCGCCATTGACCACCAGCAAGCGATGATCGTCGCCCTCCAAGAAAGTCTCGACGATGACCGACCTGGAATGCTCGCGCGCCACGGCATAGCCTTGTGCGACTTCTTCGTCCGTCGTGAGACGAATCGAGATGCCGCGGCCATGATTGCCGTTGTATGGTTTGGTGACGACGGGGAATCCGATACGCTGTGCTGCGCGGACCGCCTGCTTCTCGTTCTGGACCAGTTCCTGTTTCGGTACGGGCAACCCGAGCGTGGCCAATATCTTGTTGGTTTCTTCTTTGTCGCTCGCGAGCTCGACTGCGATGTGCGAAGTGCGGCTCGTCACCGTCGCCTGGATGCGCTGCTGGTACTTGCCATGGCCCAATTGCACCAGCGATTGATCGTTGAGGCGCAGCCACGGGATGCCGTGCTGTTCGGCCGCACGCACCAAGGCGGCGGTCGAAGGCCCGAGCGCGCGGCGCTGCGCGAATCGGATGAACTCGTCCCGCGCCTCCTGCCAACTCCAATCGTCGGGTACGGAGCCGCCCGGCCGGATTGCCGCGGGTAGGAGCGAGCACAAGAGCTTGAGCCCGAGTTCGCCGGCCGCGATACCTTCGTCGCGTTGCGCATACTCGTAGACGACCGTATAGACCCCGGGCGCACCGCTGCTGCGCGTCTTGCCGAAGGTGACTTCCTCGCCCGCGATGTTCTGCAGCTCGATGGCCACATGCTCCAGGACGTGGCCGAGCCAGGTACCTTCGTCTTCCCGCATCCGTCGAAACAGACCGCCCGGTTGTTGATAGGAGCATCCGTGTTCCGCGAGTCCCGGCAGCGCCCCCGCCAGCGCATCGACGAAACCCGACCCCAGTCGGCCGGTAGGCCATGCCTCGAGTTCGCCCAAGTCGAGCTCGAGACGGATGACGGGGAAGCGCGCGTAAAGAGAAGGGCCAACATAGACGGAACGATCGAGAATGCGCATGGGCGTTATTCCTTACCCTGGACCAGCCCGCCGGCCGCAGCCAGTCGTGTGTGCAAGTTGAATGTCGCACCCGCGACCAAAATGTGCAACCGAAGGCCCAGCATGCAGACCGGCTGACCCTCGGTTACTTCCCCGATTGACGAATAACTGACTTCGGAGGCGTCCACCACCGTCACGCCGCCGCTGCCTTCGACCTCGATGGTCTCGTCGGGTCCTATGAAGGCGGCCGTATCTTCATCGAGACCGATGCCTACGGCGAACGGGTTGTAGGCGAGCGCAGTGATCAGACGCCCCAAGCGGTCCCGTTCGCGGAAATGCTGATCGATAATGAACCGGTTGGTGAGGCCCAAGCCTGGGGCAAGCCGCACGCTGCCAGAGATCACCGAGGAGCCCTCATCGCCAAACGCGATCATGTGCTCACTCAAGATGCTTGCCCCGGCGCTGGTGCCCCCGACGGTGACGCCGTGCGCATTGCGGCTGCGAATGAGCTTCGCCACGGGAGTCCCTCCCAGCAGGGTCGTGAGCCGCAATTGGTTTCCGCCCGTGAAGAAAATTCCGCTGGCTTCCTCGATACGCCGCAACCGGCCGGGCTCCTGGCAATCCCGGCGCGTGTCGAAATCCATCACGGTCACGTGTCGGGCGCCCAGGTCCTTGAACAGCCTCTCATAGCGCGGCCCTGTCTCGTGCATGCGGCTCGCGGTCGGAATCACCACGATATTGGCGCTTTCACCCCCGGAGACCCGGATGAAGCGTTCGAGAATCGGGCGGTCATTTTCTTTGTTCTCGGCGCCTCCGATGGGCACGATCCAGCCGCGAGTCTCGCCGTCGGGAACTTTACTTGGCATGAAGCTTGTGCGCCTCCTCGAGCGCTGAATGGGAAACCAAAGAGCAGTTTACCAGGCAAGGGAAGGCCGAAACTGCGAATTGAGTGTGCGGCCGGTCACGGCCGGCGTTTCTGAAGGTCCCTTCTAAAGGTCCTTATCCAAAGGCAGCACGGACAAGAAATCGACCGCGAGGCGCCGCCACTCGGAGCGGGACGGTTCCTTATGATACTCGACGATTTTGTCGTTTTCTTTGGTGCGCCAAATCAGGGGCGATTTCGGCGAGTCCGGCGACTGCAAGGCGACTTCGTAGGAGTTCGACAGCTGAGTCATCGCTTCGAAACGCGCCGCGGTTTGCGCGGCCAGCTCGGAGCTGTCGATGATCAATCCCGTTTCGGTGTTGAGGCGCCTCGACCGCTGATCGAAGTTCATGGAGCCGGCGAACAACTTCTTGCGGTCGAACACGATGAGCTTGGCGTGCAGTCCATAGTTGCCGTACCGCGTCATCTTTGCGGGCTGTCCACTGCCGCGATTGCTGCCGAGCACCGCACGCAATTCGTAGATCTCCACTCCTTCTTGAAGCAGCTGGGTCCGATAGCGGCGATAGCCGGTATGCGCGGCGAGCTCGTTGGTGGAGTTGAGCGAATTGGTCAGGATGCGCACCCGCACATTGTGTTGCCGCAAGCTGCGCAGCAGCTGTAGCTCGTCGGGCGAGGGCACCAAATAGGGCGTCACCATGATGAAATCGGAGGAGACCGCCTTGCTCGCGTCGGCGACCGGCCCATACATGAGCCGCCCCCGAGCGGAGCCATCGACGACCGCTTTTTTATCCGGGGGGTCGCACACGATCTGCGCCCGTGCCCACACGACGGGCAAGCGTCCGGCGATGATGCCGGCGAGGGGGTCGCCCTGCTCGGCGCGCTTCAAGAAGTCGGCGCCCACCTGCCGCGCCGCGCTCAAATGCTCGTCCAAGCGTTTGCGCTCACGTTCGAGTTTCGATTGGGAGGGCTTGCTCCCCGGAAGCGCTTGGACCGGTATGGCGAGCGAGCTGTTCCAATAGTCGTCGAATGTGGCGGAGAGTTTCGGCACCAACGGCCCGGCGACGAAGACGTCGTCGTCGGCGTACTGAGCGCTGGGATCGACCTGAAAATACGGATCGCCGATGTTTCGCCCGCCGATCAGTGCGGTTGCGTTGTCGGCGACGAACAATTTATTGTGCATGCGATAGTTGAGGCGGCCCTTCTCGGCCAGGAACTC
>DATMNF010000165.1:0-4827 GCA_035569355.1 Steroidobacteraceae bacterium | reverse complement strand
TGCCTTCGAGGACGTCGACCAGAGTCGTGTAGTTCATCAGTCGGTTCACGTCGTTCATCGCCCTTCCACGTTCATCATGAGGCTGGATCGTGGGCGCAAATTGATTTGCGCCTCGAGTTCAATGGGGTCATTGCCGGCAGGGGTCAGGCGAAAGCGGCGCGACATGGCGTGGACATGCGCGAGCATCTCGAACATCGCGATATTCTCGCCGATGCAATGCCGCGGTCCCACGGCGAAGGGAATATAGGCGAATCGATGCCGCTCTTCGGCATCGGCGCCGGCGAAGCGTTCGGGCCTGAATTCTTCCGGATCGCTCCAATAGGCCGGATGCCGGTGCAGCGTGTAGGGGCTGACGAACACGTCGGTGCGCGGCGCAATGGGGTAACCGCCGAGCTCGTCCGCCTCGAGCGTGCGGCGCGTGATCAGCCACCCCGGCGGATAGAGCCGCAGGGCCTCCTGCAGCACCTGGTGGGTGAACTGGAGCGATTCTGCGGCATCGAGGCCAAGGGTCTGGTCGGAGCCGGCGCGATCGGCTTCGCTTTGCAGCTGTTCGGCGGCGTCGGGATGCTGGCCGATCAGATACCAGGTCCAGGTGAGCGCCGCTGCGGTGGTTTCATGGCCGGCGACGATCAGGGTCAATACCTCGTCGATCAGTTCCTTGTCGCTCATGGCTTCATTGGTGCTTCGATCGCGCGTCGCCATCAACATGCTCAAGAAATCGAAATGCTCTTCAGGTTGTCGGCGCCGCCGCTCTATCAGTTCCGCGACCAGCTTGGTCAGCGAGCGGAACCGGAACGCGAATTTCAGATCGCGGTTCTGCTCCTTGGCGACGACCTCGAACGGATTCGCGCCGAGCTGCTTCTCCAGGCGCGCGAGATCGCTGCCGAAGATCGATCGCAGCACGATTTCCAAGGTCAGCTCGCTGGTATCGTCGCTCAAGTTGACGGCCTCGGCGCGGGCCGCTTTTTCCGCCCACCGCGCGGCGAATTTGTCGTTGACTTCGCGGATCAGGGCGCTGAATTGATCGATGACGCGGCGATGGAACGAGGGCTGCATCATGCGCCGCTGCCTACGCCAAAAATCGCCTTCACTGGTCATGATGCCGTTGCCGAGGAGGATCTTGACTCGATCCATGCCCTCACCCTTGGTGTAATTGCGGTGGTTCGTCAATAACACACGCTTGATGTCGTCGGGGTGGTTGATGACGTAGTTGTAGACACCTCGGCCGGGTGCGAAGACACGATAGATGTCGCCGAATTCCGCGAAATATCGGCTTAAGCGAGCCAATGACTCATCATTGCCGCCGAGATCGAAGCCTTCGGCGGGCCCGGGGGGCAGTACCGTGGTTTGCATGGCCTCATTGTAGCGTAGGCGCCCTATTGCGGAGCTTGGCGGCGTTCTCGACAATGCCGCCCGTGGAAGAGAAACCCGATGGCGGCCTGCGCAACACGATTTACCAGCAGCAAACCCGCTCCGCTAGGCGCCTGACCCGCGGCCGCTTGTTCCTGTACAAAATCCTCTTGCCGCTCGGCTTGTCCCTGGTGCGAATGGTGTGGGGATGGTCGCGGGTCGTGCGCGTGATCGGCGCCGAGCACATTGCCTCGGCGCTCGATCGGGCGCCCTCGTTCATACCGGTTTATTGGCATCAGCACCAAGTATTCTGCGTCAAGCAGTTGCTGGAACAGCGCAGCGCCGGGTTGAAATTAGGCTTCTTGATTTCACCCTCGGTCGACGGCGAGATCGGCGCGATGATCGTGCGTAACTTGGGCGGCGAGGTGATTCGCGGTTCGTCCAGCCATACCGGGGCGAGGGCGTTGCGCGACTATTATCAGGCCCTCGCGCACGAGGGCATATCGCCGGCGATCACGCCGGATGGTCCGCGCGGCCCACCCTGGAAGTTCAAACCCGGGGCCGTGCTGCTCGCGCAACTGTCGGGGCGGCCCATGATTCCGATGAGTTATGCCGCCTCGCGTGCCTGGAAGATCAAGTGGGATAAATTCGTCATTCCGTGGCCGCTGTCCAAGATCGCGATCGCGGTCGGCGAGCCGGTGTACGTGCCCAAGGGGCTGGATGCGGCAGGACTTGAACGCACCCAAAGCGACATGGAGCGCCGGCTACAAGGGTTGTTCCGGGAGGCGCAAAGCGCTTTAGGGTGAGGCGCGACCGCAAGTTCCCAGCAATACAGAAGCTTAGCTTGTAATCCTTACAAGTTATGCGAGAATCCGGGTGCATGTGCCATGCTCAAATTAAGAAGGAACTGTGTGACACATTCGATTTTTAGCTTGAATCCAGTGGCAAACTGTTGATCCATAACCGCAACTATTCCTCTGGGACCTCCGAAGGCGCATGGCAATAGCACCCCACGATCCCCGCCACGCCGACCTCACCGCCTCGGACATATTGTCCCCGCAGACTTGGCCGAAGCGCGGTATTCGTCCGGCGGGGGGTCTGGACGTGATCTGCACCAAGATCGCGGTGGATTTCCAGTCGATGACGGCGCTAACGGCGTTCGAAATCATCGGCACTAATTTGGAACTGCTGCGCGAGGCGACCCGTACCGACACGGCCTTTCACATCCACCTCGACGCGGAGTCGGGGATGTTCAACCAGGTCCAGGTTGCGCGCGGCATGCTCGCCACCGGCAATCCGGAACAGCTGCAGGGTCAGACCTTGGATGCGTTTCCGTGGCTGCAATCGCGCCTGGCGCCGCTGCGCATGTCGGAAATGCGCGATACCGGCAAGCCGCGCGGCGATCAGAGGGAAGACGCCGCCCTCTGGAGTCACCTCGGCATCGGCTCGGTGCTGATCATCGGGTATTTCGTCGAGGGCCAAGCCGCCGGCCTCTTGGGCATTGCCGGCGCGTTGCCGCGCGACAATTGGGAAGTGCAGCTGCACCTTCTGATGAAGCTGGTGGGCAGCAGCCTCGCCACGGGCTTGGAGCGCATCACGATTCAGCGGCAACTCCGCGACTTGGAGGAGCGCAACGAGCTCGCCTTGTACAGTGCGAACGACGGGCTGTGGGATTTCGACACCGTCAACAATCGCGTCTATCTGTCGCCGCGCTGGAAAGCGATGCTGGGCTACGACGAGGCCGAGGTGGGGCAGGCACCGGACTGGCGAACCCTGGTTCACTCGGACGACATGTCGCGCGTGCAGGCCGCGATTCGCGATCACGTGGCCGGCAAGACCCCGATTTTCGAGAGCCTGCATCGGATGCGTCACGCGACGGGCGAGTGGCGCTGGGTGATCAGCCGCGCCAAGGCCAAGGTCGACGACAAGGGACGCCTGCTGCGGCTGGTCGGCGTCGAACTCGACGTCACCGAGCGCAAGCTGTACGAGGAGGCGCTGTTTCGCGAGAAAGAGAGTGCGCAGATCACTCTGCAAAGTATCGGCGACGGTGTGATCACGACCGACGCCAAGGGGGTGATCGATTACGTGAATCCGGTCGCCGAGGCGCTCACGGGGTGGCGTCTCGAAGACGGCCAGGGCCGCGCCATCGAAGAGATCTTTCGCGCGTTCCACGAGGAAACTTGCGAGCCCCTGGAGAATCCCCTGGCGGTGGCGATCCGCCGCACACGTTCGATCAAGTCGGTGCGGCCGATGCTGCTGATCCGGCGCGACGGCAACGAGATCTACGTCGAGAGCACGGCATCGCCGATCCGCGACGGCAGCGGCGCAGTCTCGGGCGGCGTGCTGGTGTTCCACGACGTCAGCGAGGCGCGCGAGCTGAATCGGCGCTTGAGCTACCATGCCAGCCACGACGTCCTGACCGGGCTGGTCAATCGCCGGGAATTCGAAAATCGCATGGAGCGGGCGTTGAAGAGTGCCAAGGCGCGCGAGACCTCGTACGCTCTGTGCTGCCTGGATCTGGACCAGTTCAAGATCGTCAACGACACCTGCGGGCACAGCGCCGGCGACGCGCTGCTCGGCCAGGTCGGAGCGCTCTTGAAGTCCAAGGTGCGCTGGCGCGATACCCTCGCGCGCTTGGGCGGCGATGAATTCGGCATTCTCCTGGAAAGCTGCTCGCTGGATGAGGCCATGCGCACCGCGGAGTCGCTGCGCGAGGCGGTGCGCAACTTCAAGTTTACCTGGGAGGAGCGCACGTTCCGCCTGGGGGCGAGCATCGGCGTCGTGCCGATTTCCGCCGACAACGCGGACGTCGCGTCGGTGCTCTCGGCCGCGGACAGCGCTTGCCAGGCGGCGAAGGAGGCGGGCCGCAACCGCGTCCACAGCTTCGAAGAAAACGACATCGACCTCATGCGCCGGCGCCGCGAGATGCAGTGGGCGGCACGGATCAACAATGCCTTGGAGGAGGGCCGCTTCGAGCTGTTCAGGCAGACGATTTTGCCCCTGCAGAAGAGCGAACCCGGCTCGCACTACGAATTGCTGCTGCGCATGCGCGATGAGGCCGGCAAGATCGTCGGGCCGGATAACTTCATGACCGCGGCCGAGCGCTATGGCATCACTCCGAGCATCGATCGCTGGGTGATCGAAAACGCGTTCCGATGGCTTGTCTCCGAGGCCGACGAGCGCGAGAAATTGACCATGTGCTCGATCAATCTGTCGGGGCAGAGCTTGGGCGACGACAAATTCCTGCCCTACGTCATCGATCAATTCCACCGCAGCGGCTTGGACGCCACCAAGATCTGCTTCGAGATCACCGAGACCGCGGCGATCGCAAGCTTCTCCCAGGCGAATCGCTTCATTCAGGCGCTGAAGGAATTGGGCTGCAAGTTCGCACTCGATGATTTCGGCACCGGGCTGTCGTCGTTCGGCTATCTCAAGCACTTCCCGGTCGATTACTTGAAGATCGACGGCAGCTTCGTC
>DATMNF010000164.1:0-13092 GCA_035569355.1 Steroidobacteraceae bacterium | reverse complement strand
TCGCTCAATGTGGCGCTGCGCCAATTGCTGGACTTGTACGTGTGCCTGCGCCCCGTGCGTTGGTTCAAGGGTGTGCCCTCTCCGGTCAAGGCACCGGAGAAGGTTGACATGGTTATTTTCCGCGAGAACACCGAAGACATCTATGCCGGCATCGAATTCGAGGCGGGCACCGCCGATGCGAAGAAGTTTCTCGACCTCTTCAAGCAGAATTTTCCAAAACAGTTCGCCAAGATACGCTTCCCGGACACCTCCGGTATCGGGCTCAAGCCCGCATCGAAGGAAGGGACGGAGCGATTGTTTCGGGCCGCCGTCGCATACGCCATCGCCAACAAACGCAAGAGCGTGACGATCGTGCATAAGGGCAACATCATGAAATTCACCGAGGGTGCGTTTCGCAACTGGTGCTACCAGCTCGCGGAGCGGGAATTTCCCGCTGACGTATTCACATGGGAGCAGTGGGAGCGCATCAAGGCAACCAAGGGCGAAAAAGACGCGAACGCCCAGATGGATGGCGCCAAGAAGGCGGGCAAGATCATCATCAAGGATGCGATCGCGGACATCACCCTGCAGCAAGTGTTGACGCGCCCGGATGAATTCGATGTGGTCGCCACCATGAATCTCAACGGCGACTACTTATCGGATGCGCTGGCCGCTCAAGTCGGCGGGATAGGCATCGCCCCCGGCGGCAATATCAACTACATGACCGGACACGCCGTGTTCGAGGCCACGCACGGCACCGCGCCGAAGTATGCGGATCTCGACAAGGTCAATCCCGGGTCCGTCATTTTGTCGGGTGAAATGATGTTGCGCTACATGGGCTGGGTGGAAGCCGCCGATGCCCTCATCGGGGCAATGGACAGGTCGATCGCGCAAAAAACCGTGACTTACGATTTTGCGCGCTTGATGGACGGAGCGACCGAAGTCAAGACCAGCGAATTCGGCGATATTCTGATTCGCAATCTCTAGAAGCCTGTCCGAGTATTGCGCGCGGCCGCGACCTCCGCGGCGCACCCCGCTTGGCGCGCCGCTACGTTCCGGCGTGGGCGAGCCTGAGCGGCGCGGCGTGCGGCACCGCTCGCTGCTTCAACACGTCGAATGCGGCAATCCGGTATGCCTCGGTCATGGTGGGAAAATTGAAGATTTGCTCGACGAAGAAATCGGCGGTTGCACCGGTTGCGATCGCCGCCTGACCCAGATGGACGAGATCGGTGGCACCCTCGCCGATCACCTGGCACCCGAGGACCCGCGCCGTGGCGCGCTCGCATAGGAGAGCCAAGAATCCCACGGGCTCGCCCGCAATATGCGCGCGCGCGACCTCGCCGAAATCGGCTCGACCTATGATCAAGTCGATTTTTTTCGCCGCAGCCTCGCTCTGCGTCACCCCGACGCAGGCGATTTCCGGAATCGTATATACACCGCTCGGCACCAGACTGGTGGCGGCGGGCGGCGGCAGCCCCAAGGCGGCGAGCGCCGCGCGCCGACCTTGATCGGCGGCCGCGCACGCGAGCGCCGGCGGCCCGATGGCATCTCCGGCCGCAAAAATACCCGGAATATTGGTCTCGTATCGCTCATCGACGACCACATGGCCGCGACTGCTGATGGCTAGGTTCAGTCGGTCGAGGCCGATACCGTCCAGGTTCGCGACGCGGCCGAACGCGGCAAACACAATGTCGGCTCTCAGAACTTCGCCGCCTTTGACTTGAACCTCCACCTGCGAGAACCCATCGAAGTGTGCACCGGCAACCTCCGCGCCGCCCCGATAGTTGCCGCCCATCGACTCGAATGCGCCGAGAAACCCCTTACGCAGTGCTACGTCGAGGAATCCCAACGGTTCCGGCGCCTTGTCGAGAAGCGTGACGGCGCAACCCAGCGCGGCGAATATGGAAGCATATTCGCATGCGATCACGCCGCTTCCGAGCACGATCATGGAACGTGGTATGTAAGACAGGCTCAGTATGGAATCGCTGTCGAGAATATGCTCGTGATCTACGTCGATGCTCGCAACGTGTCGCGGCCGTGATCCCGTCGCGAGCAGAATTTGCGCCGCGCGCACCGTGATCCGCGAACCGTCCAAGCGCTGCACCTCGACACGATTCGCATCCAGAAAGACGGCGCGGCCGCGAATCAACTCCACTTGATTGCGCGCGAGCTGTGCCTGCAGATACCGGTCTTGAGCGGCGATCACGATGTCTACGCCATGCAACAACGCTGACAGCGGCGCATCTCCCCGCAGCTCGACGGCCAGCGAGGATGCGCTTCCCTGCATGCGGCGATAACGCAGCGCCTGCTCCCGCAGAGCTTTGCTCGGGATCGTGCCCGACAGCAGGCAGGAGCCGCCTACTTGCGCGTCGCGCTCGATGATCGCCGCGCGATACCCAGCCTTGGCAGCTTGGATCGCCGCTTTCTGTCCCGCAGGTCCCGAACCTATGCAGAGAAAATCGAAGGCGCCCGGCTGCATTGCTAGATGCCCGCCATCGATCGCACCTGGTCGCGCTTCGAGAGCAAGCGCCGCCGGTCGTCGGGGAATACGCCGAGCTGTTCGAATACCGGGCTCTCCAGCACCAGCTCCTCATCCAGCAGCTGTGGATGCATGGTGTGGGTGGCCATGAGATGCGCCGCATGCACCGTTCCCGCGAGGTCGCTCTGGCTCGATTCACGGTAGTTGCGCCAATCGCTCGCCGCAGCCTGCACGTCTTTGGGCAGCAGCCAGCTGTCCATCAGCAGACGGCCGAAGGCGGGCTCGAATTCGACGACGAGATCGGCGAAGGTGTGTGCGTCCATGACCGTGCGCTTCTCCAATTCGAAGCGCGACAGAATTTTCAGCGCGAGCGCGGCCCCCGTGCGATGCATCAACCCGGCGAGAAAGGCGCTTTCGACATGCTTGCGGCGCTCGCGCGCGATCTCCTTGGCCCAGAGCCCCGCCAGCCACGCCTCTCGCCACAGCTCTTCGGATTCCGGCTCATGGCCGGGCGCGACGAACACTTCGCCGCGCAGCATCACCGCCATTGCGATATTGCGCACTTCGGCGACGCCTAGCCACGAAACGGCTTGCTGCAATGAAACGATGGCGCCGCGCGGCCGCAGCGCCGGCGAATTCGCGACGCGCATGATCTCGCCCGCGAGCGCCGGGTCGGATTGAATCAAGCGCGCGAGCTGCGCCGCGTCGATGGCTTGCTGCGCCGTGAGCTCTGCGAGCTGCGCGCACACTCGCGGCAGCGGCGCGATGTTTTGAGGGCTGCCTACGGATTCGCACAGGAATTCGCGCGCCACCTGAGAGTCGAGGGCGGAGAGAACTACGACGGATTCGAGACTCACTGATCACCCCACACTTGGCGCGTTCATCTCCATAGATCGGCACGCCCGGGGGATGCTTGAGGTTCCTTCGATGAGGTGAAGGAGAATATGTTAAATGACGGCGGTATCCGCCGGCGAAGGCCCTTATCCGGCGAAGGCCTTATCCAGCGCCTGGCCCAAATCCTGAACGAGATCCGCGGCATCCTCGAGACCGATCGACAACCGCACGGTCCCCCGGGTAATCAACGACGCGACGCGCTGTTCCGCGGTGTACTCGCCCCCGGCCAACAGCTGGGGCGGCATTACCAGCGATTCTGCGGAACCCAGGCTTGCTGAAATCGAAAAGAGCTGCAGGGCCTCCGCGAACCGCCCGCCCTGCTCGAACCCGCCGTCCAACTCGATCGTTACCACGGTGCCGAAGTCGCTCATCTGACGGCGAGCCAGCAGGTGTTGCGGATGGCTGTCGAGTCCCGGATAGAAGACTCTCTTCACCCGCGGGTGGCCCTTCAGAAAAAGACTCGATGCGAGCGCGTTCGCACACTGGCGCTCATAGCGCAAGAAATAGGTGCGCATGCCGCGCTGAATCAGGAAGGCCGCGTGCGGATCGAGCGTCGGACCCATGGACACGATGTCTTTGCGCATCAGGTCGATGAGTTCGCGCCGCGCAATGATGGCGCCCCCCATCACATCGCCGTGGCCCGAAGCGTACTTCGTCAGGCTGTGCAGAAAAATGTCGACGTCGTACCCGCCATGATTGTGAAAGCCCGCGAATGTATTGTCGAGCACCGTGAGAGCGCCCGCGCGGCGCGCAATCATGGTGAGATGCTCGATGTCCGCGATCTTGGTAACCGGATTGGTGGGACTCTCGAACACCACGAGGCGCGTCGGCGTGCCCAGCAAAACCCGCTCGATACCCTCGAGGTCTTCGATCGACAACAGCGTATGACTGATCCCGAATTTCGCCAGAAGATGCTGCACGATATAGCGCGTCGGGCCGTACGACTCGACGAAGGCGAGAATGTGATCGCCCTGCTTGCAAAGGGACAGAAGACTCGCGGCGATCGTCGCGACCCCGGACCCGGTCAGCAAACAGTCCTCCCTACCCTGCAGCTGCGCGAGCAAGAGCTGCAATTGCTTCAAGGTGGGGTTTGACGTACGGGAGTAAAAGAAGCCCTCTCGTTCGCCGCGCAGGTAGCGCAGCGTCTCGCCGGTGTCATCGAATGAGAACTTCACCGACTGGTAGATCGGCGCCACGAGAGGTCGATTATCGGTCGCAACCGGGACGGTGGGGGGATGATTGACCAGGGTGTTCTTCTTCATGGGCTGCACGATAATCGAGCGAAGCCCGCATTGAAAGCGGCCGATTCAGCGGCCCGCCGCACCCGCGCGATCCTGCGGTGCGGCGAGCGTCGCTAAGGCGAGAGATAACGATCCAGCTCGGCGTTGATCGCCGCCGCGGAATCGAACAAGGGCTCGCCATCGGCCGGCGTCAGCCCCAGGTCCTGGTACGCCGCATTCGACACCAGCAAGTCTCGAGCAAGCTGCGTCGACTCGAACAACGTGAAATCCGCGAGTGCGTGCGCGACGTTGACCACATTGCTCTCGAATCGCGCGGGTCCGGCCGCTGCATACGCCTCCCACTGCGAAGTCACGGTCAGCACCGGCGATGGCAGCGCCCACGCGCTGACGACGCGCGCGCCAATGTGGCGATGAAAGGTTTCAATGAGCCGGTCGTAGTCGTGGCTGGCCAGCTTCTTGCCTGCGCGGTGCGCCAGATCGTGCACCGCGCCCAACGTGACGACTTTGCCGATGTTGTGCAGCAATCCGCAGAGGTAGGACAAGCCGGTCTCCTGCGCCAGCATGTGCGCCAGTTGGCGCGCCCACAAGGCGCTCGCCAGCGAGTGACGCCAGAGCCGCCGCGCCTTGTGCTGTTGCCCTTTGACGTCGAGCATTTTTCCCTGCAATGCCAGGGTAAAGGCAATGTTCGCGACCTCATCGAATCCCAGCCATGCGACCGCATGCTGCAGCGTCCCGATGGGTGATACCGGCCGTTTCGCCGCGGACCTCGCGATGCGCAGCACATACATGGTGAGCGCCGGATCCGCGTTGATGATGTCCGCGAGCTCACGGGCATTGGTCGAGCCTTTGGGTCCCGCACGCACGACGCGAACCGCCACCTCCGGCAGCATCGGCACGGCCAGCTCGTCGGTGACCAAGCAGCGCTCCAGCAAGCCATGGACGATCTCGCAATCGTCCAGTTCCCGGGGCGGATCTATCGACGGAATGTTCGAAGGCTCCTGCATAGCCCGTATAGCGGCAGCCGCCCCCATGACTTGAGGGCGGGTTAGCGCAGGGGGTATCTACTGCTTGTCGTAAACAGCGACGTTATCGAATGTCGCCCCTTTGGCGTCCTTCCCCTTGCTCGACAAGGTCAATACCTTGCCGTGTCCCGAGATGGTGCGGACGGCCGTCCCAATGGTTTTACCGCCCTTCTTCAGCGTGGACCTCACGGTGCTGCCGTTGAGCCGCTTCAACGATATCGTGTCGAAGTCCGGCGACCCGGTCATCGCATAGTCCTTGCCATCGTATTTGAAGGTCGACTGTCCCGATACGGGTGATCCGTCCGCCGCTACTCCGGTGAAGGCAAGCGACGTGCCGTCCGCGGTCTCCTTGTACGTTCGTGTTTGAGACTTTGGCGCGGGACCCGGAGTGAATTTGGACTTCGCGGCATTCAGATTCCACGTGCCGTCGATCGGATCCGCCGCCAAAGCCGCGGAGCCAACTCCCAGCGCGAGAACCGCTCCAACCAATAACGTGCTCAGTACTTTGTTCACGATGCCTCCGTCACTGACGATTGTTTCGGTCCCCGAGGGCCTGCGTGCCGGAGAGTATGCGCCGGACGGACCCGCGCTTTCAATTATGCGGGCGCCGCTCGAACCATTCGCGCAGCGCCGCAATGCCGGACGGTACGTGCGAGCGCCCGAACCCGACTCGCAGGCAGTCGTCAGGGACGGGGCCGAGTTCCGATCGGTAGATGCTCGAAGGCAAGAAAAGAACGCCCGATTCCTCGACCAACCGGCGCGTAAACTCCTCGACACCGTCCGGACCTTTGTACCGGATGAACGCAACGCAGCCGCCGTCCGGCTCGCGCCATTCGAAGAAATGGCGGTAGTCGGCAAAAAACGCGTCCAGGACCGAGAGATTCGCACGGACCACCGCGCGGTTTCTTTCCAGAATCTTCGCTCGCGCCTTGAGCGCAATTCGCGCGAGCACCTCGGCGGGCGCCGAGTTGCAAATCGACAGGAAATGCTTGTAGCGCTCGAATTTCAGCAGCACAGCGCGATCCTTGCAGGCCAGCCACCCGATCCGAAGTCCCGCGAGTCCGTACGCTTTCGACATGACGTTGAGCGATACGCCGCGCTCATAGACATCGACCGCCTGGGGCAGCCGCAGGGCCGGGTCGCGTTCGATCAGGCGGTAAACTTCGTCGCTGAACAGCCAGATGCCGCGGGCGCGGCAGATCTCGACGATCGCATCGAACGTTGCGCGCGCAATGATCTTGCCGGTCGGATTGTGGGGAAAGTTGATCGAGATCAGCTTCGTATTCGGCCGCAGCGCCGCGCACAGACGATCTACGTCCAGATCCCAATTGCGATCGATATCGAGGGAGACGCCGCTGACATCGCAAATGCTGAGCGGCACGGTTTCCGCCGATTGATAGTTTGGCGTGATCACGATTGCATGATCATCACGGCTCAGCAGCACCCGCATCGCCACATATATTCCCTCCTCCGCGCCGGCGAAGCAGATCAGGTGTTCAGGGCCTAGAGTTTCGTAGGTCTGGGCGATCTCCTCGAGCAGCGCCGGGGCGCCGAAGGTCTCGGTATAGCCGAGGCTCAAGGCGTCGAAATCGGCGCGATCCTGCGGGCTTGCAAGCGCGAGCAGCGCGGCGAGCGTCGTGTTCTCGCCGTCCGATCCAGCCAAGTTGTACTTGCAGGCGAATTCCCACTTCGAGAAAAAAACCTCGAGGGCGAAATCCCGCATCGATTCTGTCCTTATGGCATCACCCGTACGTGCCCTGGGCTAGGAGCCGCCGAGCAAGCGAACTTCCATTTGCGGGAACGGAATGCCGATGCCACGTTGCCGCAGCTGCTCGAGCAGCGACAGATTCAGTTCCCCTGCGACGGCGTTGTAGTCGGCAGCCGCTACCCACGGCTTGATGGCAATTTGCACCGCCGAATCGGCGAGAGTGACCACCTGAATCACCGGCGTCGGTTCCGGCAAGACGCGCGGATTCGCCTGCACGAGATCCCGGATCGTGCTGAGCGCAAGGGGGATATTCGTCTCGTAGGCGACCCCCACCATGATCTCGGATTGGCGTATTCGTCCGTAGTTGTGGAGGATTTCGCCGACCACCTTGCGATTCGGCACGATGATCCGGGAACGGTCGAGGTGCGTGAGCGCGGTATTGAACAGCGTGATTGCCTCCACCTGACCCTCGACGCCGACCACCGCAATGTATTCGCCGACCCGGTACGGCTTGGTGAAGATGATGGTGAGGCCGGCAACCATGTTGCTGAGGACGCCCTGGGTTGCGAGCGCGATGCCGGCGCCGGCGACGCCGAGCCCGGCGATCAGCGGCAGAAGCTCGACGCCGAGATTTTGCAGCGCCATGATTGCGAACAGACCCACCACCAAAACACGGGCTACGCGGGTCAAGAGCTGGCGCACAGGCGGCTCGAGATCGAGCCGGTGCAAGCCGCGTTCTACCGCACGGCCGGTCCAGCCGGCCACGACGAAACCGGCCGTCAGGATGAGGATGGCCACCAGCACCTTGGGTCCGAAACGGACGGCTAGGTCGAGCAATGTGTCTTTGGCATGCGCCAGTGGGTCGAGTTGACCGTTCATGTGTTGCCCCCTACGCGTTGCGAGAGTTCTGCGCCATAAACTTCAAGCCGCAGTCTTATCAAGCTTTGCCATCCGCGCCATCCACAGGCTCACCCCGACGATCATCAAGGTCACGACGGTGATGGTGATCGTCGCGAGCACATTGATTTCAGGGCTGACGCCGAGGCGCACTTTCGAGAACACGACCATGGGCAGCGTGCTGCTGCCCGGACCCGACGTGAAGCTCGAGATCACCAGGTCATCCCACGACAGCGTGAAGGCCAGCAGCCATCCCGATAAAATCGCCGGAAATATGATCGGCAGCGTAATGACGAAGAATACCTTGAGTGGACGAGCACCCAGATCCATTGCGGCTTCCTCGAGCGCCGTATCGAAAGTCGAAAGCCGCGAATTCACGATCACAGTGACATAGGCCATTGAAAAGGTCATGTGGCCGATGGTCATGGTAGTGATGCCGCGCCCCGCCGGCCAACCGATCAGCTGTTCCAGGGCAACGAACAGCAGGAGCAGCGACAGCCCGGTGATGACCTCCGGCATGACCAACGGCGCCGTCGTCATCGCGTTGAGGGTGAAGCGCCCCCTGAATTGACGAAATCGGGCCAATCCGAAGCCCGCCAGCGTGCCGAGGATGACCGATCCGGAAGCGTTGATGACCGCAACCTTGAGTGATATCCAGGCCGCATCGAGTATCTCCTCGTTGTTGAGCAGCGCGTGGTACCACTTGAGCGTCGGCGAATTGGCCGCATCCCAGACGGTCACCAGCTTCGATGCGTTGAATGAAAATACGACCATCGAAAGGATAGGGATGTACAGAAACGCGAATCCGAATCCGAGGCAGGTCAAGATGAAGTACGAACTCTTATAGTTCATTACGCACCCGCCGCACTACGCACTCGCTGCATTACGCACCCGCCGCATCACGCACTCGCTGCATCTGGCACCCCGCGTCAACGCGCGCCCGCCGATTCGCGCGCCTGCACGCTCTGATACCACATCATGAAGGGCACCAGGAGAATGAGCAGCAGAATCGCCACCGCGCTTGCCACCGGCCACGCGCGATTGGAAAAAAACTCATCCCACAACACGCGTCCGATCATCAAGGCATTGGGACCGCCGAGCAACGCCGGGATGACGAATTCACCCACGGCCGGAATGAACACGAGCATGGAGCCCGCCAAGATGCCGTTGCGAGATAGCGGGAGCGTGATCTTGTAGAACGCCTGCCAGGGGCGGCATCCCAGGTCTTCCGCAGCCTCGAGCAGTTGCCAATCCATTTTCTCCAGGTTCGCGTACAGCGGCAAGATGAAGAACGGCAAGTACGAATAGACGATGCCGACGTACATGGCGAACGGCGTGTACAGCATCGTCAAGGGATCATGAATGACGCCAAGCCACAACAGGACATTGTTGATAACGCCGTTCGCCTTCAAGAGGCCGATCCAGGCGTAGACGCGCAGCAACAGCGACGTCCAAAACGGCAGAATGACCAGCAAAAGCAAGATATTCCGCGACGCAGGTTTGGCGCGAGCGATGCCGTAGGCCATGGGATAACCTACCAGCAGGCACAGCAGCGTTGAAATGAGCGCGACCTTGATCGAGTTCAGGAAGGCGTTGATATACAGCTTGTCGGTGAACAGGAATGCGTAGTTGTTGAAATTGAGCTTGATGGCGAGGGAGTTCTTGCCCACCCACTCGAGCAGCGGTTTGTACGGCGGTATCGCAAGGTCGATATCCGAGAACGATATCTTCAGGACGATGACGAAGGGGACGACGAAGAACAGCAGCAGCCACACGTATGGCAGCACCACGACGAGGCCGCGCCCCGTTACGCCGAAGCGCTGCAAATGCCCGGCTGCTCTCATGGAGCTAACGGGTCACCACCACCGGACTGCTGGCATCCCAGGAGAGGTACACCTGCTGATCCCAAGTAATGGCCTCGGCATGGCGCGACGTATTGGGCTGGGTCACCCGCACGACCTTCCCGGTCTGCAACTTGACCAGATAGATCGACAAGTCGCCGAGATACGCAATGTCCTGTACCGCGCCCCGTACGATGTTATCCGTGCCGGCGGGGGGCGCGGTGCTCATGAAGATTTTTTCGGGCCGCACCGCCGCCCACACGATAGCCTCGGGAGGCGCGCTGATTCCGTGGCTCACGTAAATCGTCCCGCCCAGCTCGTCCGACGCGATCCGCACGTATTCCGGTTCGTCTTCGATCAGTTTGCCTTCGAACATGTTCACCGAGCCGATGAAGTCCGCCACGAACTTCGAGCTCGGAAATTCGTAGATTTCCGACGGTGTGCCGGCCTGGACGATTTCGCCGTGATTCATGACCCCGATGCGGCTCGCCAAGGTCATCGCCTCTTCCTGATCGTGAGTCACGACCACGAAAGTCACGCCGAGCTTGTCTTGCAGGGTGATCAATTCGAATTGCGTGTGCTCGCGCAATTTCTTGTCGAGCGCGCCCAGCGGTTCGTCGAGCAGCAGTAGTTTCGGGCGCTTGACCAGCGAGCGCGCCAGCGCGACTCGCTGGCGCTGGCCGCCCGACAATTGATGCGGTTTGCGCTTGGCGAAGTCGCCGAGCTTGACCAGGTCGAGCATGGTCGCCACGCGGTCCTTGATCTCGGACTTCGGTACGCGATCCTGTTTCAGCCCAAAAGCGACGTTCTGCTCGACGTTCATGTGCGGGAACAATGCGTAGGATTGGAACATCATGTTCACCGGCCGTTCATACGGCGGTACGCCCGTCATGTCCTCGCCGTCGATGAAGATTTTGCCGGAGGTGGGCGTTTCGAATCCGCCCAGCATGCGCAGGAGCGTGGTCTTGCCGCAGCCGGAGGCTCCCAGCAAACAGAATATTTCACCCTTGTAGATCTTCAGACTGACATCATGGACCGCCTTGAATTCACCGAACGACTTGCTGATGCGGTCCACTTGTACGTATGGACGTGCGGCCGGATCCTTCCAGGGTGCGGCTTTGACGGCCGCTCCATTCGATGTCGTCATCGCCTATTGGCCCGTCTTGAATCTTTGCCAAACGCGGGTAATGGCGCGGGTCTGTTCGGCCGAATCCGCCAACTGCACCGCCAGTTTTTGACGCTGCTCGGGCGGCGGATAGATCCCGGGATCATCCTTTACCGACGGCGACACCAGCGGCTGCGCCGCGAGGTTCGCGTTGGCATAGCGCTTGAAGTTCGAAATGTCGGCGATCACCTGCGGGGTCATGATGTAGTTCAGGTAGGCGTAAGCGCTGTCCTGATCCGGTGCGTCCTTCGGAATCGCGAGCATGTCGAACCACAGTATGGAGCCCTCCTTGGGCACGTAGTACTTGATTTCGATCCCCTTGTTGGCCTCGCGGGCACGGTCGCGCGCCTGCATCACATCGCCGTTGTAGCCGACCGCGATGCATAGATCACCGTTTGCGAGCGCCTCGATATATTCCGAGGAATTGATGTTGCGGATGTAGGGCCGGATCTTGGTGAGCACGGCTTCCGCGGGGCCCAGGTCGTCCGGATTCTGGGAGTTCGGATCCTTGCCCAAGTAGCTGTAAACGGCGCGCATCATCTCGGCCGGTGAATCGAGCACGCTGATTCCGCACTTGGCGACTTTCGCCGCCACGGCGGGATCGAGCACCAGGCGCCAGCTGTCGAGCGGTGCATCGGGCATCAGGGCCTTGACCATCTTCTCGTTATAGCCGATGCCGTTGGTGCCCCACGTATAAATAATGCCGTGGGCATTGCCAGGGTCGTGCAGTGCCACCTTCGACATGAGCTGAGGGTCCATGTTCTTGAGGTTCGGCAGCCGCTGTTTGTCGAGCGTGAGATAAACACCGGCTTTGATCTGTCTTTCGAAATACGATGCCGTTGGCACCACGACGTCGTAGCCGCTGTTGCCCGCGAGCAGCTTCGTCTCCAGCGTCTCATTGGTGTCGAAATAGGCGACGTGCACCTTGATGCCGGTTTGCTTCTCGAAATCGGAGAGCGTGTTGGATGCCAGGTAATCGGACCAGATGTAGAGGTTCAGCGCCTTTCCCGTGTCGCCTACCGCCGCCGCCGTTGCCTTGTCGGGGGAGCCGGGCCCGGCCCCAGGTGCGCTCTTGCGGTCGCCGCAGGCACTCGCCATCAACAGGCAGCCAAAGGCCAGGATCGCCGTCCGACGAACGCTTCCCATCAATTGATTCCCCTTTTTTTGGTTGCGCGACCATGCCCGCTCGAGCGGCGCTTCAAAAACCACTTTATAGCGTAGGGCGCGGCTCGAGGACAGAGCCTTGGCTCATTAAACCCAGCCGCTCCGAACTCGGCGCTGCCGAGCGACGTTCCCCAGGAACCTGCTCCTAAACGTTGAGGAGCAAATGCTCGCGTTCCCACGAACTGATGACTTGTGCAAACGTCTCGTACTCGGCGTCCTTGACGGCCGTATATGCCAGCACGAAACGATCGCCAAACAAGTCCACCAAGGGCTTGGACTCGCGCAGCAGGCGCAGCGCCTCCGCCAAGGTGCGCGGCAGGGCGATCGCCAGGTCGTAGGCGCTGCCGGAGATCGGCTCGGACGGCTTCAAAGCCTCTACCATGCCCAGGTAGCCGCAGGCCAAAGACGCGGCGATCGCCAGATAGGGATTCGCGTCGGCGCCTCCCACCCGATTCTCGACACGCCGCGCATCGGCGCCGGACATCGGCACACGCAGACCCGCCGTTCGATTGTCATAGCCCCAATGCACGTTGATGGGCGCGGCGGAATGACGGCTGATGCGCCGATAGCTATTCACGTTCGGCGCGAACAGCGACATCGCGGCCGGGAGATATTTCTGCAAACCGGCGATATGCCCGAAAAACAATGCCGTCGGGGAGCCGTCGGAATTGCTGAATATGTTCTTGCGGGTCTTCGAATCGA
>DATMNF010000163.1:0-17736 GCA_035569355.1 Steroidobacteraceae bacterium | reverse complement strand
CCGTACCGGAGATTTCTGTCGAGCGTTCTATCACCGTGCAGCGCACTCTGCCACGCTTTGACAGGGCAGGCTAGGAGCCTGTCCAAAGTATTGCGCGTGGCTGCGTCAGGATGTGCTGCAGATCACTTGCGCGGGGGTACGGAACAAGGTGACGGAATCCTCGTCGAAATTCGTGTAGGCATTGCCGTCGACCGTCACGCTGCGAAGCGAAGCGTCGAGCGGCGGCCGCAGAATCAGCCTGGGTTTCGCGCGGCCCGCGTCGATTCCGCCGCCAATCTGAAATCTCAACGTTGCGGCATCGGTCCTGCGCAGCGCATAGCTTAAGCGTCCGTACGGCGTCGGCATCGAGTTCACCTGCACGCCGGAACCTTCGATCCATTCGCTCGCCAGCCCGGCCGCCAGTACCAGAGTGTGATCGGCGTCGCGCTCGTAGGCAAAGAGGCTGCGCACAGCGAGCAGGTATTCGGCGCCAATCCAGGTATGCGGCAAATCGCCGACATGGGCGGGCGCCTTGGGGTCTCGCCAGGCGATCTCCGGCCACTGATTCCACGGCGGCGGTCGGCGATCGGACAGGAAGAACCGCAGCAGCTCCAGCGCCGCGTCGCGCCTTCCCAAGCGCACCAAGGCGCCGATGATGCGGATTTCATAAGGCGTATAATTCGCCCATGCGACCGCGCCGCTGCGTTTGCCGCGCCAGTCCGCCAGATACTTGTCGAAGGTATGATCGATCGCATTGCGGTCGATCCCATCGGGCACATCGAGCAAGTAAATTGCATTGGCGGTTGCGGTGGGATCGAAATCCGCCCACTCGATGCTCCCCGGAATGAAGTCCAACCCGCGTTGCGCGCGGGTTGCTTCGATCGAGCTGAACAGCGACGCCTCCAGGCGTTTGGCCGACGCTCCCCAACTTCGGGCCAAGCTCTCGTGGCCGGCCGCGTTCGCCAGGTACGCGGCATCGCGCAAACCACGCAGCGCCCAAAAGTCGTCCCAATACGAATGCACGGGCTGGGCAAGGTAGCCCTCGTGGCTCACCGAGACGGGCAGAAGTCCGTCCGGACCGAGCAATCCTTCGATGCATCCCACGGCTCGTTCGACGTTCGTCCACGTTTCCATCAGAAGGCCGCCATCCGAGGTGTATCGATGATAGTCGGCGATCAGCGCCAGCAATTCCCCGTGGCTATCGTGTTCGACCAGCCAATCGGGCCCCTCCCGGTCAACACAGCACGGCACAAACCCGTCCTCGCGCTGATGCGGCGCGTACCATCGGATGAACTCGCGAACCTCCTGCGTATGCCCCATGCGAAGCAGTGCCGCAGCCATCATGGCGCCGTCGCGAATCCAGGAGCGCGTGTAGCGACGCGGGCCCGGTTGCAGCGCCGGGCCGGAGCGGGTCACCAGAATGTGTGCAGTCGCCGTAAGCGCCGCATGTACGGCGTCGGTGATCCACCCGCTGCCGGTCCATTGGTTCACCGAAAACCTGGTGCCCCACTCGAATGCGGGCTCGCCGACGATGCGTGCCGCGGCGACAGGCAGGCAGGTCACCGCGCTGTCGGCGGTCTGATGCGGTCCGGTGGACAATTCGAACTTGAGCGCTCCGGTCGCGAAACCGAACGGATCGTGCGTCTCGGCCGCCGCCGGAAATCCCCCCGCTGCGAGGGTGGCCGCCATGAATCCTTCATCGAAACGCAGCGCGCCGAAGCTCGAAGGCCCGATCGTTCCCGCGCCGATCAGCGGTGCAACCAGAGTCGTCTCGTTGACGCACACAGCGCCGTCGCGCCACTTGAGAGCCCCGATCCGGCTCACGCCGCCCACGTTGCGGAAACTCTGCCAGGGAGGCGTCACTTGAAACGGGCGCAACAGCACGAACAGGCGAGCCGACAGCGGCCGATCGGTGAGATTCTCGAACCCGTAGCGCACGCGCGCGGCGCCGCTTGGGGTGGCTTCGGCCTGGATGCGTAAACGCCAATCCGCCGTCTCCCAAACTACGGACGGCACCGGCATCCAATCTTTCTCGAGCTGCAGCCGCGGAGTCACATCCGTCCAGGTGAAGAGCCGCTCTTCGATCCACAGCATGGGCTCGATCGAGAAGGATCCCTCGTCCGGTTCGACCATGCCGTCCTCGTTCAACAGCGCGCATTGCGTGCCGTTCGCGGTGCCGAAGGGCGTCCACACGCTTTGTTCGTTGTGCAGCCAACGCGGGTGCCAGCCGCGCGCTTCCGCTTCGGCGACGTTGTTCCAAAAAGCATGAATGGACCGCGAGAACTCGAACGGCTGCACACGTAAAGTCGCGCCTGCCGACGGCTCGTCGAGTTCCAGGCGAAGAAATCTAGCCTGGAGGCGCGGCAAGTACACGTAGCTGCGTTTGCCGCCCGCCCTCGTCGCGGAGTGCAACGTTCTCCAGCGCAGACCATTGCCGGAGGCGCGAACGCGAAAGCCTTTCGAGGGCGCCCGGTCGAGCCAGTCTACGATCAAGCCTCCGATCGCCCGAGGTTCGATCGAGTCGACCACGATCCACGGGCGCGGGTCCTCGGGCCGTGGCTTCCAGCCCGAGCCGACGAGCGCGGCGGAGGCCTCGAAATGCGGCAGTTCGCTGGACGCGGTGGCCTTCGGAGCCTGCGTGGGAGTGCAATCCTCGATGCCCAGGTCGGCAATCCACAAGGTGCCCTTGCCGCCCTCGCCCGCGACGATGCCGAACTCCATTGCACCGAGCTCTTTGATGCGACCGCCGCTCGACGGGCCCCAAGCAAAATCGATGTCGTGACTATCGATGCGGACCTGTTTCCAGCGCCCAGGGGGCTTGAGATCCTTCTGCACGTGTCGCCACACGTTTTGCCCCGTTGCATCGACGAGCTTCAGTTCCAGATGATTGATCGCGCCGCGGCCCTTCAGCCGAAATCTGACGGCGTATTCCTCGGGCATGCTTTGCTTCAGCGCGCGACGCGCGACCACAAAGCCCCCACCCCCCTTGAAGTCGTAATCCATTTGCAGCGCGGAGGTGCGCCCGGCGGGTATCGACGCCAGCTTGAGTTCCGCTTGACCGGAAACCACGGCTTGCCATTCGGACGGCGCGGCAAAATCAGCGTTCTTCTGTTGCATATTTTCATCTTAACTCATTGTTTAACCGGCCAAATGATCTCGGCAGGGGCCGGCGCATGCGGCTGACCGGGCGATGATAGTCATCAAGCTAGTTGACTATCATCCAACTTGTTGATATTAATCAATGACGATGAGTATCTCGTCAACGCTTCGGCTCGTTTCCGTTCCGGCCGCCTCGGTGAGTGCGGACTCGGCCCGCGAGGCCGACGCACGGCTCGACATCGCATTCCAGGCGCTGAGCGATCCGATCCGCCGGCGAATCCTGGAGCGGCTCGATGGCCAAGCGCTGCTCGTATCCGAGCTTGCCGCCCCCTTCGATATATCCCTGCAAGGCGTCTCGCGTCATATTCAGGTGCTCGTGCGTGCAGGCTTGGTGCAGCAAGAGCGCAGCGGACGCATCAGCCGCTGCCGCCTCGATGTGGGTCCCCTTTACGATGCGGCGGTGTGGCTGAATCGCTATTCCAAATACTGGCAGGAGCAATTCGAGCTCCTGGCGGCGACCCTCGCGCAAATCGACGAGCGGCGTGCGGCTGAGGCCGCACCCAAGAAGCGCAGGCGCCGCGGACGGCCCAAATGACAGGCAATCGAGGAGGTTTCATATGCCCGACCATCCCGTAGTTTCCGAAGCGCAATGGGTTGCAGCCCGCCGCCGGTTACTGGCCAAGGAAAAGGAGTTCCTGCGGCTGCGCGACCAACTCAGCCGCGAGCGGCGCGAGTTGCCATGGGTACGCGTCGAGAAGCCCTACGCGTTCGAAGGCCCCGCGGGCAAGGAGACCTTGGCGGATCTGTTCGAGAACCGCGCTCAACTCATTGTTTATCATTTCATGTTCGCCCCGGAATGGGACACGGGCTGCAAGAGCTGCTCGTTCTGGGCGGACAATTACAACGCCATCGTTCCGCACCTGAACCAACGCGATGTGTCGCTGGCGGCCGTTTCGCGCGCGCCCTTCAGCAAGCTCAAAGGGTTCGCGGCGCGCATGGGTTGGACCTTCAAGTGGGTCTCCGCCGCCGACACGGATTTCAACTACGACTACCACGTATCCTTCAAGCCGCAAGAGGTAGCGCTGGGGAAGGCGGAATACAACTACGCACCCTATCAAGGATCAATGGCTGACCTGCCCGGCTTCAGCGTATTTTCCAAAGATGGCGAGGGCGGCATTTTCCATACCTACTCGACTTATGCGCGGGGGTTGGATCCGATGAACGTCGCTTACCAGCTGCTCGATCTGGTGCCGAAAGGCCGTGACGAGGCCGGCCTGCCGCACTCGATGGCCTGGGTGAAGCTGCACGACCTCTACGGCGCATCGGCCTGAACGCGAGCGCAAAATGAAATACGCAGACGGTTCCGAGAAGATGCTTGCCTACCGCCGCCAGATCGCCGATATCCGCCGCAAAATGCGCGACGCGCAAGCCTCGATCGAGCCGCAAACGGTGGCCGACTACGAATTCAAAACTTCCGACGGAACGGCGCGCTTGTCCGAACTGTTCGGCGACCACAAGGACCTCCTGGTCGTGCACAACATGGGTACGTCCTGTCCGAGCTGCACGATGTGGGCCGACGGCTATAACGGTGTGCACCACCACGTCATCAGCCGCACGGCATTCGTGGTATCGAGCCCCGACATCCCCGCCGTCCAGCGAAAATTCGCGGAGGCTCGCGGATGGAAGTTCCGCATGGTGAGCCACGCGGGCACGAGCTTCGCGGAGGACATGGGGTACCGCTCGGACCGCGGCGGGTGGCTTCCCGGAATCTCCGCCTTCCAACGCTCGGCGCAAAAAATCCTGCGAGTGTCGGATGCTCGCTGGAGCCCCGGAGATGATTTCTGCACCGTCTGGCATTTCTTCGATCTGCTGCCCGAGGGTGCCGCCGGCTGGTCGCCGAAACTGAGCTACTAAGGGGAGAATCGTGTGTCCCCTGTGCATCGAAACAACCACGCTGCTCGTCTCGAGCGGGACTTCCGCCGCCGCCCTGCTGCTCGCGCGGCTCAACTTCCTAAGGTGTTGGGGTCCCGCCAGCCTCGTTCGAAGGGCAATCGCCAGGCATTTGGCGCGACGAGTTGGTGAATTGCATTCGGTCCCCAGGATCCCGGATCGTAGAAGCGAACCGGCGGCGGTGAGTGCAGCAAATTCGTCGACACCTCCCATAGCCGCTCGATTCCCTGCGCGGTCGTGAACAAGGTGTGATCGCCGCGCATGGCATCCAAGATCAATCGCTCGTACGCCTCGAGCACATCGCCAATATGACCGGTGTCGTGCATGGCGAACTGCATGCTCAGCTTGTCCAACCGCATCCCGGGGCCGGGACGCTTGCCGTAGAACGACAGCGACATTTTCGCGGCGTCGGCTAGATCGAAAGTCAGATGATCGGGCCCTTGCGCACTGACGCCGGAGTCGGCCGGAAACATACTCTTGGGCGGCTCCTTGAACGCGATCGAAATGATTCGCTGCCCCTGCGCCATCCGCTTGCCCGTGCGCAGGTAAAAGGGCACCCCGGCCCAGCGCCAATTGTCGATGAAGCATCTCAACGCAATGAAGGTTTCGGTATCTGAATCGCTCGATACGCCCTCTTCCGAACGGTACCCGGCGTACTGGCCGCGGATGACGTCGGACGGTTTGATCGGCAGCATGCTGCGAAATACCTTGTTCTTCTCCTCGCTGATGGGAGTCGGCTCCAGCGATGTCGGGGCTTCCATGGCCATGAAGCCAAGAATCTGGAACAGGTGAGTGACCACCATGTCCCGATAGGCCCCGGTCTGCTCGTAGAAGCCGGAACGCTTCCCGAGACTCAGCTTCTCGGGCACATCGATCTGTACATGATCAATGAAGTTGCGGTTCCAAATGGGCTCGAACAGTCCATTCGCAAAACGAAATGCGAGAATGTTCTGCGCCGCTTCCTTGCCCAGGAAGTGGTCGATGCGAAAGATCTGGTCTTCGTCGAATACTTCGTGCAGCCTGGAATTGAGTGCGACCGCGCTTGCAAGGTCGGTGCCGAACGGTTTTTCCATGATGATACGGGATCGCTCCACCAAACCCGCGTCTCCGAGCAGGCGTACCGCGGACAACGCCGCGTTCGGCGGTATGCTCAGGTAGTGGAGGCGGCGACTCTCGCCATTGAATGCCCCTTCCGCTTCGAGGACCGCTTGCTTGAGCGCCGCGGCACCCGCCGCCATGGGCACGTAGCGCAGGTTGTCCGCAAAGGCAATCCAGTCGGATTCGACCACCTTTCGGGTAGAGAACTCGGTGAGCGCCTGGCGCGCGATCTGGCGAAAGCCATCCGCGTCGAGATCCTCGAGAGATACGCCGATGATTCGGCAACCGGGGATGAACCCCGCGCTCGTCAGATGAAACATGCCTGGCAATAGTTTGCGTCGAGCCAAATCGCCCGTCGCGCCCACCAGCACGATGACTTGCGGAAACTGCGGACCAACGCCGGGGGGTATTTTTGCCACCGCTCACATCCTTTTCTCGATGAGATCCACCAAGCCTAGCGAAAGACGAAGCCATGATGAGCATAACTCATGACAACTACGCAACGGCCCGCGCCGCCGCCGCGCGTGCGTCAGAGTTCGACTTCGGGTCTCGACGCCGATCGCGTGCCCGCCTTCGGTGCATTGCTCCTTCCGTGGTAGGTAAAGACCAGCGAGAACTTCACGGCATCGCTCAGGTTCTGGCCGGCCGAGTGCAGGGTATTGCAGTGGAAAAACACCGCATCGCCGGGCGCCAACCGCACCGCCTCGGAGGTGCGGATGATTTCGGCATTGTCGGCGCGATCGGTGCGGAAGAACCTCGCTGCGTCGAACCGGTCGGCAGCGAACTCCATGCGGTGCGAACCTGGTACGAACCACAGTCCCCCATTATTGATTTCCTCCCTACCCAGAGCGAGCCAAACCGAGACCAGATCCTCTCGCTCGAACGACCAGTAGCGAATGTCTCGGTGCCAATTTGTCAGGCTTCCGTAGCGGGGATGTTTGGTCATCAGGCAATTGTGATGGGCGCGCGACATCCGCACGCCTTCCCCAAAATAGGCTTGCATCCATTCGCGCACGCCCGGCGCGGTTCCCCACCGGGCAAACACCGGGTCGCGATCGTAGGCATCGAGCAGCCGGCGCACGGTCTCCCCGCCGGCGGCGCTGCGGGACGGTGGCGCGCCCGGATACTTCAGATCAGCCTCCAGCTCGAACGGATCCGCGTGCGCCGCCAGCTGCGCCCGCGCCGTTTCGTTGAGCTTCGTCAGTTCATCGCTCGAGACGAATCCGGGTATGACGGCATACCCCCGGTCGCGTAGCTGCTGCTTACTCGGGTGCAAACCTGCGCACCCCCATCTCGCGCAAGCTGTCCGCGATGGCCGCCACGGCCTGCCTCAAGGAATCGGCGCCAATCGCGCCGATACACCCGACGCGGAAGGTATCGACGGCGGTCAGCTTACCCGGATAGAGGATGAATCCGCGGTCGCGAACCCGACGATAGAAGCCGGCGAAGTCATACGCCGGATCCGGCGGCGAATGAAACGTGACGATGATGGGTGCCTGCAAGGAATCCGGCAAGAACGTCTTGAAGCCCAACGCCCGCATACCGGAGACCAACACCGCGCAGTTCTCCGTGTACCGTGCCAGTCGAGCCGGCTGTCCGCCCTGCGCTTGGTATTGGTTGAGGGCGGCACGCAGAGCGGCAACGACGTGAGTCGGCGGCGTGAAACGCCACTGGCCCGTCTTCTGCATGTATTGCCACTGATCGAGCAAATCCATGGCGAGCGAGCCGCTGTTGCCGCCGGAGCGCTCCAGCGCAGTCCGCCGGGCAACGATGAAGCCCATGCCCGGCACGCCCTCGAGACACTTCCCGGACGCCGCGACCAGCGCATCGAAGCGGATGTGACCGGCGTCGACGGGAATGGCCCCGAAGGAGCTCATTGCATCGATGATCAGGCCCCGCCCATGACTTGCGGCAATCGCCGCGATCTCTGCCAGCGGATTCAGGATCCCGGTACCGGTCTCACAGTGCACTTGCGCGACGTGGGTGATGGCAGGATCCGCAGCCAGTGCGGCGTCGATTCGCGCGGGGTCGGCCGGCTCCTGCTCGCCGTGCGGCAGGACGACCGCCGCACGGCCCAGATATCCGAGGATTCGCACGATACGTTTGCAGTAACTGCCATTGTCGGGCACGAGCACCTTGCCGCCCCTTGGCACGAGCGTGCCAATGGCCGCCTCGACCGCAAATGTCCCGCTGCCCTGCAATGGCACGCAGACGTGTCCCTCTTGGGCATGAACCACGGCGACGAGATCGCGGCAAACCGATGCGGTCAGCTCGTTGAATGCGCCGTCCCACGACCCGAAGTCCGCGAGCATCGCGGACTTGGTCTGCGCGGAGGTCGTCAGAGGGCCGGGCGTCAGCAGTATCGGGTCCGTCATAGGGTGCTCATGTCACGGCAAGGGAGGTTTGATGGGGAGGCGGTTGGCCGAGGTTTTGCGCCGGCCAAACGCCGGATCCTTCAGACGGCTTCGTTGCAGCGCGCCGGCGCGTTCCAGAACCGGATAAGCGGCGGAACAGAGGTGCGAGTGAACCCGCTTCAGGTCGCGCAAAATGTCCAGATCCAACGAATACGACTCGATGGTTTCCGGGGTCCCTTCGCGCAAACGCGCAAGATAGCGTTCCGCAAGTGCGAATTCCCTTTCGCGCAGCCGCGCCTTTGCCGCTATGAGCTGGCGCGCGACCTCGATGTCGCCCGACATGAAGATACCGACCGAGAGTCTCAGGCTGTCGACGACTTGCTGGTGAAACTCAACCAGATCCGCCTCGCCCTCCTTCGAGAAGGTGATGCCGCGCCGGATCTTCTTGGAGGCGAGGTCCATCAGGTTCTTGTCGATGATGTCGCCGACGTGCTCGAGGTTGATGGAGAAGGAAATGATCTCCATGGCGCGATAGCCGTCCCGGTCATCCAGGCTGTCGCGCGTCATTCGCGTCACGTAGAGCTTCACCGCCTCATTGAGGCTGTCGACCGCGTCGTCCATGCGGCTGATTTCGGCGACTAGCTTGCGGTCGTTGGCGAGCAGCGCCGTCATCGCTTGGCGCAGCATCGCCTCGATGAGATCGCCCATCCGCAAAACCTCGCGCGCGGCGCAGACCAGCGCCACGGCCGGAGCACCGGCGGCGGAAGAATCCAGATACACCGGGCTGCCGGGGTCAGCGCTCTTCGGCGGCTCGGGCAGCCAGCGGATGAGGCGGCGGGCCACAGCATCGAGGGGACCGATGAACATGAGCGCGAGCAGGATGTTGAAGGCGGTGTGAAAGTCGGCCGCCAGACGCGCGGGGTTCGGCTCGTAACGTTGGAGCGTCTCTGCGATGGGATTCAAGAAGGGAAGCACCAAGGCGCAACCCACCACCCGGGTCAGGAGATTACCGATCGGCAGACGCCGGCTCGCGAGATTCCCTGGCTGAGTGGCCTCGATCAGCGGGTTGAGGGCGCTGCCGACATTCGCTCCCAGCACCAGGGCGAGGACTGCCGCCGGCGACACGAGGTGGGCCGCTCCGAGCGACATCACGACCAGCACGACGGCGACGCTCGAATGAGCGGCCCAGGTGACGGCCGCAGCGATCAACAGGCAGAGAATCGGCTGACTCGCGATCGCGCCCAACAAGGCTTGCGAAACAGCCGCGCTTTCCGTCGTCACCAGAGCGCCGAGGAAGATGTGCAGCGCCAGCAGCATCAAGCCAATCCCGATCACCACGCGGCCCAAATCGCGCGTCCGCGTTCTGGCGCCGCGCTTGAAAGCGATCACGCCCGCCAGCAGCAGGACCGGCGTTACGACGCTGATATCGAACGACAAAATCTGTACCACCAGCGTGGTCCCCACGTTGGCGCCGAGCATGACGGCGAGCGCCGTCGAAAGATCCAAGGTGCCGCCGGTAACGAAGGACGCCGCCATCAACCCCGTCGCGGTGCTGCTCTGCAGGAGAGCCGTGACGAATGCGCCGGCTAGAAACGCGCGAAACCGGCTCTTGAGCGCGAGGCCCAAGAGGCGCCTAAGTTCGGCGCCGAACGCGCGCACGACGCCGCTGTGGACCATGTGCAGTCCCCAAAGAAGGAGTGCTACGCCCCCCATCAGGTCAAGAATGACGGTACTGCCCATAGGTTTCGTGCTCTACCAAGGCAGCGAGTAGGTCTTCGTATTGCAGAAGCTTTTCATGGCTTCCAGTACGCCCTCCTTGTAGCCGAGCCCGGAGTCCTTGATCCCGCCGAAGGGCGTCATCTCGAGGCGGTAGCCTGGAACTTCGCGCACGTTCACACTTCCGACATGCAGCTCTTGGATGAATCGGGTGATGAGGTCTACGCGGTTGGTACAGAGCGATGAGGACAGACCGTAAGCGGTTCCATTCGCGATGCGGATTGCCTCATCCACGGTATCGAAGCGGATCACGGGCGAAACCGGACCGAAGGTCTCATGCCGCACGACCGTCATATTTGGGCTTACCCCATCGAGCACCGTCGGCGAGTACAGCGCGCCGCGACGGATATTGCCGATCAAGAGCTTCGCGCCATTCGCCACCGCCTCGTTCACCACCGCCTCGAACCGTCGCGCGGACGCTTCGTCGATCACCGTCCCCATGTCCACGGTGGGATCGAACGGGTCGCCGTACTTGACCGCACGCGTTTTCTCGACCAGCAGTTCCACGAAGCGGTCGGCCACGCTCTGCTGTACCAAGATACGTTTTACGGCCGTGCATCGCTGGCCCGAGTTCTTGTATGACCCGCTCGCCGCCAGAGCGGCTGCTTCCTCGAGATCCGCGTCCTCGAGCACGATGATCGGATCGTTTCCTCCGAGTTCCAGAACCTGGCGCTTGTAGACCGCCTTGGCCGCTATGTACTTGCCGACCGCCACCCCGCCCGTGAAGGTGACCAGGTCGACGTCCGCGCTCGTCAGCAGTTCATCGGCGATCTCGGCCGGGTCGCCGGTCAGCACCGAGAGCATTTCAGGCGGCAGTCCCGCCTCATACAAGATATCCGCCAGTGCAAACGCGGTCAGCGGCGTCTTTTCGCTGGGCTTGAGTACGACGCGGTTGTTGGTCGCCACCGCCGGCGCGACCTTGTGGATCACCTGATTGAGCGGATGATTGAACGGTGTGATCGCGGTGATTGCGCCGAGCAAGGGCTCTCTCAGGGTATAGACCTTGCGGCTCTTGCCATGCGCGGTCAGATCGCACGAGAACACTTCGCTGTCGTCCACCAAAGCCGAGTTGGCGGCGAATAACAGAACATCCGATGCGCGGCCGACCTCGTAGTGTGAGTCCTTCAGGCAGAGTCCCGATTCAAGCGTGATCAGGCGCGCGATGTCATCGCGCCTCGAGGCGATGATGGCGCCCGCTTTCATGAGGATCTCGTAGCGGTCGTGACGCGTGAGCTTGGACTTGAAACCCCGCGCAACGCGCAACGCGCGCTTCACGTCCTCGACGGTCGCCTTGGGAGCGGTCCCTACCAGCTCGCCGTTGTAGGGATGACGAATTTCGATGCTCCGGTCCGCCGGTACTTTCTCGCCGGCGATTCGCAGCGACTCGCGAATCGGTTGGCGTGGTTCGGAACGAGCGGCGTGGCCGGTCATCGGTTACGAGACTCTGGTGACGAGGTTCAGCCCAAGATCGAATGCATCGAAGTTGCGCCACCGGCGGGTTTCAGGCTGTTTGTTCACGGCGCGATTGACGAGCAGCGGCACCTTCTGCTCGGAGGTTCCGCCGTGCGAGCGCAGCGGCACGTCGAGCCCGGACAGATCGTGCCGATCGCGGCTCGTCCCGATGACGGTGTCCAGTTGGGAAACAACGATGAGGTCGCCGATGCGGTCCGCCGGCAATTCGAATCGAACGGCGGCCTCCGCGCGGGTGAGCACCGTTTCGATTCCAGGAAGCGCTGCAATCCGATCGGCCACCGCGCGTTCGGAGTCGGCCGTCGTCAGATACACGAGTGCGAAAGAGCCCAGAGCCCCATGGTGCACCACATACGGGTCCGTGATCGGCAGAATCACCCGCGCCTTGTGCGCTCCGAGCCACGCATCGAGGGTGTCCTGCAGATAGATCACGTTGGGTCGACCATCGTTACCGTGCTTCGAGTTCATGCCATGATCGGCCGTAACAACGATCGTGGCCCCCAGCGCATCGAGTTGCGCCAGATTTCGGTCGATCATCGCGTAGAAATCATTCGCCGTCGGCGTGCCGGGCGCAGCCTTGTGCTGAATGTAGTCGGTGGTCGACAAGTACATGAGATCGGGCCGCTCGCGCTCCATCAGCTTGACGCCGGCGACGAAGATGAATTCCGACAGCGCTGCGCTGTACACGGACGGGAGCGGCAAGCCGACGCGCTCGAGCACATTCTCTATGCCGTTCTCGGCCCACGTGGCCTGGTCGGCCTTCTCGGACGAGAAGCAAATACCCTTCATCCCGTGGCCCAGAAGTTTGCGCAGCTTGTCCTTCGCCGTAATCACGGCCACCTTCGCGCCGGCCGCCGAAAACGCCGCGAGAATCGTTCCGGCGCGCAGGTGCCGCGGGTCGTTCATCATCACCTCTTCGCCGCGCTCCGGATCGAAGAAGTAGTTGCCGCATATCCCGTGAACGGCGGGAGGCACACCTGTCACGATCGACAGATTGTTGGGGTTGGTGAAACTCGGCATGACGCAGTCGGCGATGAAACCGGTCCCCGCGCCCGCAAGCAACCGGCCGAGGAAGGGTGCGGCACCGGCCTGCACGGCCGCCGTGATGTACTCGAATTGACAGCCGTCCACGCAGACGACGACCAGCGGTCGATCCATCCAGTGGTAGGTGCGGCCGTTTACTGTGATATCGGATTGCAAACTCTCTACTCCAGGGAAATGGTTGTCGTGAAAACCTGCGGCAGTGATCCCGTCATTTCGCGGTTGAGGCGGCGGCCGCCTTGTGCATTCGGGCGCGACTCTCCACCGCGTGTCGGCGAAGCAACCGCCCCGCCCGCGCCGAGTCTCGCGCGGCGACCGCCTCAAGCACTGTCTTGTGCTCCGTGTTGGACACCGCAAACCCGCCGCCATCCTGCAGTCCCCGAAGGCGGAATAGCAGCAGTCCTTTGGTCAGTAGCCGGTAGCTTTCGGTGAGGCGCGCATTCCCCGCAAAGTCCACGAGCATGTCGTGGAACTTCAAATTCAACGCGTGGTAGCTCTTGATGTCGTGCGCGTCGGTTGCGCCGTCCATCGCTGCCACGACCGCCTCCAGTTCGCGAAGCTGGTCGGGCGTAGCGCGCTCAGCGACGCGCTGGCCGACCAATTGGTCGAGAGCTTCGCGCACATCATAGATTTCGTCGGCCTCATCGATCGATACTTCCCGCACAAAAACGCCGCGATTTTTCTCCGATCGCACCAGACGAGATTCCTCCAAGGCCCGCAGCGCCTCCCGGATCGGGCCCCGGCTCATTCCGAAGCGTGATGCCAGGTCGCTTTCGTTGATGCGTTGGCCTATCGCGAGTTCTCCGCGCAGGATCAGTTGTTCGATCTCGGCCTGCACCAGCGCCGGGAGCGAATTCGACTGCACCAGTTGAAGAACCGTGGGGACGGCGGCCTGCGGCATGGGTTACTCAGTCATTTGGCGGTCACTTGGTCCTGATAAGAGTAGCACAATTGCAGATTGTAGACAATAATCAATCGACAGTGCGCATCTTGATCCGCGGCTCAGCCGAACAGCGCGTTGATCACTTCCTCGCCGATTGCGAACCCGGTCGATGCTCCGATACCGCTCGTGACCAGCACCAAGCGAACCCGAGTCGATGGCGCGTCGATGAGCACTGCGCGCCCGTCGGCAACCGCGTACGTTCCCATCCATCGCTCCCTGACAGGCGGGGGCGGATGCCCGGTCACGGCGCGGTATTCGTCGAACAGCAGTCCATAGATTTTCTCGTCGGCGAACGGCGCCGCGGCGTAGTGATGGCTGTCCCCTACGATCAAGCTGCCGTCCCCCCCTTGCGCAATGATGAGATGGATGCCATGCCGCAGATACTCGCTCTGCTCGGATTCCAACCGCCGTCGCAGCGCGGCGGCCTCGGGCAGGCTTGCGAAGCCGCCGTAGCGCACGAGGCTCAAGTCGGACATCACCGTCCCGGGCAGCGCGAAGCCCGGGCTTTCGAGCCGAGTCATTTGCAGCGTGCAACGGCCGACCCCGGCGGCGGCCAGGCGCTGCGGGAAGAGCGTCACGAGGTCATCGCCGGGGCAGATCACCGCCGCCGCGGCGGATACCGGACCGCGCGATGTTTCAAGCCTCGGCGGATCGGCTGCGTGCACGGCCGTTTCCCAGTAAAAAGTGACGCCGTGCTCCCGGCCCAGCCAACGGGTGAGCGCCGGAATCGCGTCGCGAGATTCAACGCGCAGTTCATGGGGGCTCACAAGCACGGCGCGCACATCCGAGGTGTGCAGATTTGAACAGCGCTGCCTCGCCTCCGAGGGAGTCAGCAGCCGGCAGCCTTCGGCCATGTCGGAGCGCAGAAAGGCCTCCAACACGGCAGCGGATTCGGCTCGCCGTGCGATAACCCAGAGGCCCTGGTTCACGATGGGGATACCTGCCTGCGCCGCTACCTCCAGCCACACCTCGCGCGATCGGCGGGCTCGCGGCCACACACCCTCGCGATCCTGTCCCGTGATGGTGACCAAGCCGAAGTTGCGCACCGAGGCGCCGCGGGCACGCGCATCGCGCTCGATGACGACCACTTTGAGCCGACGTCGCGCCGCCGCCAGCGCGCAGGACAATCCGACGATGCCCGCGCCCACGATCGCAAGATCAAACTCTCGTGAAGCGCTCTCTGCCCAAGTCACGGCCCTGCCCCCGTCACGGCTGCTGCCACGGTCACGGCGACGAAACCCGTGCATCGTCGCCGAGCGCCTCGCGCAGCGGGCCGAGGAAGCGCTCGTAGCGGCGCCACCGCTCGACCGATCCTTTGTTGATGGGCTGGCGCACTTGCCAGTTGCTCGCGGTCAGGACCGGCCGATGAGTGCGGTGGAAATCGAGGCAGCGCGGATCCCACGGAAGCCCGATGTGCGCGAGCATGCGGCGGCTCCAGCCTTCAGGATCGTCGACAAGATCCTCATACCGCACCTCGAGCAGCGTCTGCGGCGGAAGCACGGCGCGCCAGTGTGCCATCAGGCGTCGGTACTGATGGTAGTAATGCGCGAGGTCGCCGAAGTCGGTTGCGTAGGCGTGTGCGGCGGAGAACCCCTGGAAATAGATCGACAGGCATGTATCGAGCGGATTGCGCTCGAGATGAATGAACCGGGCGCCCGGCAGCGCCGCGTGAATGAGGCCGATGTTCCTGAAGTTGACAGGCAGCTTGTCGATGACGCGAGACGCGCCGGGCACCTGCGCCGCGAGCCCCTCCAGATAGGCCCGGCCGAGCTCGGCTATCGCCGCAACGCGCTTCTCTTCGCTGGCCGCGCGCTCAGCGTCCGCCGCAAAGATCCAGTAGAGCAGCTCGCCCGCGCCATGGACCTCGGGGTGCGAGGCGAGAATCTGTTCGGTCAGACTTGTGCCTGATCGCGGCATGCCGACGACGAATACCGCGCGTTCGGAGCCGAGCCCGACGGAGCGCAAGGCCGCGAGGGCATGTCGATCGAACGCGGCGAGAGTCCGTGTCACGCGCTGCGTCATCTCGGCGCGGTCGTAGCGTGATCGGCTGCCCCGGGCCAGCTCGTTCCCCTTTCGATGATGCTGGAAGGCCGCATCACGGTCGTCAACGTCATCGTAGTACTTGCCAAGCGCGTGATGCAGGTTGATGGCGTGTGCGACCGGCAAACCCCGTGCCAGCACGCGCTGCGCGGCGTCGCGCCACGGCGCATCGGCTGGGCTCATCTTGCGCAACATGGCGAGGCTGGTCAGTGCCTCGGGCAGCTCCGGGTCGACGGCTAACGCTTTGCGCAGAAAGTCCTCCGCCTCGTCGAACCGACCATGGTCGATGGCGAGGCTGCCAAGCAACGCGAGCGTGTCGGCAGCGGGCCGGAGCGCGAGCGCCCGCCGCGCGCTCGCCTCGGCATCCGCGATCCGCCCGAGCGCCCGCTCGGCCATGGCATGCGCCGTGTGAAGCGCGGCATGATCCGGAGCGATCTCGAGCCCGGCGCCGTAGGCGGCATCGGCCTCGTACAATACATTGAGCGCAAGCAGCGAATTGCCGAGGTGAAGGTACGCTTCCGGCAGCGGCGGGCCGAGCTCGATCGCCCGGCGGCAGTGTTCGATCGCGGTCCGGAAGTCGCCGAGGCAATGCAGCACAAACCCAAGATTGGCGTGCAGCCGCGCATCGCGCGGCGTTCGTTCGAGCAATTCACGATAGCAGCGTGCCGACGCCTCATAGCGCCCGAGCCCTGCTAGAAGGGCCGCATACTCGTCGAGGGTCTCGTCCGCGCGACGGATGCGCAGCAGCCGCTCGTAATGGGGGATCGCCTCCGCCGCGCGGCCCGCAGCGGTCAGCGCACGGGCTAGTTGCGTGACGGCTCTGCTAAATTCGGGACGCAGCTCGATCGCCCTCTGCAAGCTTGCGATCGCCGCCTCCGTGTCGCCCACCTCGAGAAGCGCGCTGCCGAGGTTGCGGTGAGCCTCGGCGAGTCCCGGCTCGAGCGCAATCACTTGCCGGTACCCCGCGATCGCCGCCGCGAGCGCGCCGCGGGCGCGTTCGGCGTTGGCGAGATTGCCAAGGGCCGCGGCAAAGCGCGGCCGAAGCGCGAGCGCCCGCTGACAGCTCGCGATCGCGGCGTCCGTCCGCCCCAGCCGCAGCAGCACCTCACCCAGGTCGTTGTGCACGTCGGCGAACTTAGGGTTGAGAGCGATCGCGCGCCCGAAGCTCTCGGCTGCCTGCTCGAGCAGGCCCTGCTCCTCGAGCGCCTGACCAAGCAGATAGTGAACCTGAGCATCACCCGGAGTCTTGCCGCAGCAGTGCTTGTACTTGCGGCCGCTGCCGCAGGAGCAAGGCTCGTTGCGTCCGGCGGGCATTCGGAGCCTAGGGGCGATAGCGCACAAGTGCGTCGCCGAGCGCTTCGCGCAGCGTGCAGAGCCACGCCTCGAAGTTGCGCCACTGGTCGAGGCCCTCGCGGAAGATGGGCCGGCGCACCTGCTCCGAACTCGCCGTGCGGATGCTGCGTTCGGTGCGGTGAAATTCGACGCACGCCGGCTCGAACGGCAGCTCGCAGAAGTCGAGAATGAGTCGGACACTGCGCTCGAGGTCGTCGACCACGTCCTCGTGATGGACGCGCAGCACGCTGCCCGGCAGCGCGCTGTCCCAATGCCCCATCAGCTCGAGGTAAGTGCGGTAGTAGCGGGCGATATCCTCGATGCTGTAGGTGAACTCCTGCCCACGCGCGAAGAGTTGCTTGAGGTTCCCGAAGCAGCAAGCCATCGGCTCGCGGCGCGCGTCGATGATCTTCGCATTAGGGAACATCAGGTGGATGAAGCCGATGTGCCGGAAATTGTTCGGCATCTTGTCGATGAACCGTGGCTTGCCGGTCCGATAGACGCGGGTGTCGTGCAGATACTTTTCGGCGAAGCGCGCGGTTTCCGCTATGGTAAGCTGCGCGAGCACGCCCGGATATCGCGGCGACTCGAAGTCTCGGTCGCGGCCCTGCAATTCGAGCACGTAGCGCGGGACCTCTGCGAGTTCCTGCGTAC
>DATMNF010000162.1:0-11082 GCA_035569355.1 Steroidobacteraceae bacterium | reverse complement strand
CCATCGCGATTTGCAGCTGATCAAGCCGCCCCTGTTCCGCGCGATCGACTCTTGCCTGCAAACACTTGACATCATGCCGAGCGCTCTCGAGGGAGTTCAGTTTCGGCCGGAAAATATTCGGCTCGATCCCGGCATCGGCGCCGCCGCGGCTGCGAACGCACTGGTGACTCAGGAAGGCATCCCGTTTCGCGAGGCTTATCGTCGCGTCGCCGAGAAGCTCAAGGATTCCGAATGACAATATGGAAAAGCCCAAGATCGCTCGAACAACTGAATTCAGGCAGCGCGGGCACGCTCGTCGAACATCTCGGCATCCAATTCACCGAGATCGGCGATGACTTCCTTCGCGGCACGATGCCTGTCGATGGGCGGACCCGACAGCCTTACGGATTGCTGCATGGCGGCGCCTCGGTGGCGTTGGCCGAAACGCTCGGAAGCACGGGCGCTGTGATGTGCGTCGACAGCAACGAATTTCGGTGCTTGGGCCAGGAGATCAACGCCAATCACGTGCGGGGCTCCCGCTCAGGATATGTCACAGGGACCGCTCGCCCGCTGCATATCGGTGGACGTAGCCAGGTTTGGACCATCGAAATCGTGAACGAGGTGGGTAATCTGGTATGTACTTCGCGGCTGACAATTGCGATCATCCGACGCGGATCCACCGGCGCCTGAATATCGCGCCATCCTTGCAACCCCTAAGAGGCGTATTTTCCTACATGAGACATAACAGACTCGCACTGCGCTGCGCGTGGGCATTGATTGCAGCCGCGCCCCTTGCCGGCGCCCAGACTCCTCCGCCCGCGCCCAATACGCCGGCACCTTCGGAATCCACAGCTCCCGCACCTGCGCCATCCGCAGATCAGACCAGCTACTTGTTCGGCCTGACTTTCGGCGAGCAACTGCACCGCGTGGGAATCGTCGATCAGGTGTCCATCGATGCGATTACACACGGCATCAAGGATGGTCTGCAGGGGAAGAAGAGCACCCCCGCCGAACAGCAACAAATACAGGCCTACGTGCGCTCCCTCATGGAGGCCCAGACCGCGCACAATCAGACGGCAGGCAAGGAGTTCTTGGAGCGTAACGGCAAGGAAAAGGGCGTGAAAACCACACCCTCGGGCCTGCAGTACAAGATTATCGAGGCCGGAGACGCCAAGGCTGCGGCGATCACGCCCACGGACGAAGTGACGGTTCAGTACCGCGGCAAGCTAATCGACGGCTCGGAATTCGACAGCACCTACTCGCGTGGCGTGCCGGCGACCTTTACGGTGACCGGCGTCATCAAAGGCTGGCAAGAGGCGCTCGTGATGATGAAGCCGGGCGCCAAGTGGCAGCTGTTCGTGCCGCCTGATCTGGGCTACGGCACAAGTCCTAAACCGGGAATTCCCGGCGGCTCGGTGCTGATATTCGACGTCGATGTGGTGAGCGTCAAACCAAGCGCGGCAGCCGCGGCGCCGGCCGCACCATCTCCCCACCACAAGGCGCCGGCGACACCACCGACGACGAAGTAACGGGTCCTTCGCGCGTGGCCTGCCGCGTGGCCCGCCACGCGGCGCCGCACGCTTGGCGGCGTGAATTTATCGGCCCAGATCGAGCGCGCTCGTCAGATCCCCCATCGGCGGCGCGCCATGCGCAGCGAGCGCCTCATCGCGCGTCGTGATCCCGGGTAACACGCCGAGGTCGAAGCGCCGGGTGATCAATCGCAGGATTGAGCCGGTGTCGTACTGCGTGTGATCGACGCTGCCGCGCTTCGCCAGCGGCGAAACGATCAGCGCCGGAATGCGTGTCCCGGGGCCGAGGAGATCGCCCTGCGGCGGGGCAACGTGGTCCCACGCACCGCCGAATTCATCGTAAGTGATCACAATCACCATGTGCGGCCACTGGGGACTCGCGCGCAGTTTCGCAACCACAGCGGCGATGTGTGCGTCGCCTTCGGCCACCGAGGCGTAGCCGGCGTGCTGATTCAGGTTGCCCTGCGGCTTGTAGAAGGCGACCGACGGCAAACGGCCCGCCGCCGCATCGGCGAGAAGGACGTTGTAATCCTGCAGATGGGCGGCGCGCTGATCGGCATGCAGTTTCGGGTCAAACCGTTCGTAATAGTTAAAAGGCTGGTGATGCGGCTGGAAGTCGGGATTGCCCCCGGGGGCGGCCGGCGCATAGATCGCTTCGCGGGGCTTCAGCGGGGACTGTCGGCCGTCGGCGAGCGCTGCATCCCAGGAACCCGAATACCAAATCCAACCGATGCGCTTGGCGTCGAGTGCATCGCCGATGGTCCTCTGATGCTGCGGCGGCAAGGTGGTTGCGTTGCCGGGATCGGCGTAAAGAGTTTCGGCATCGCCGGCAGCAGGCTTGTTGCCGCTCGGCTGATACGGAGGTTGCATGGTGTTCACGGCGTAAAACTTGCCGTCGCCGAAGTAATCGGCCGGTGCGATGTTGCCGTTCTGAACAAACTGGGGAGCCCTATCCAAGGCTGATGCCGTTGAACTCCCCGACAGTTTCAGCCGCGGGAGATAGTGTCCGGCCGGATCCTTGTCGAGTATCGCTATGGACGGCTTCGCCGCCGCGGTATCCGCGCTGGGATATTCCGGTGCGCACGCGCAAATCAAGTATTGGTGATTCAGGAAGGAGCCGCCGAATGCGCCTTGGAAAAAATTATCGGCGAGCACGAACTCCTGCGCGAGTTCGTATAGCGCCGAACCGCCGTAATCATAGTGTCCCATCGCGAGACCACCGGCATCGGACCATGCGGCATAGCCGTCGTTCTTGCCGCCGTCGATCTGCATCTGGTGCTCGAAAAAGCGATGCACCAAGTCGCGGGTTACGGTCGAGGTCGACAAGAGGACATTGGATTGCGGCGTAAAGGCGCGCTCGATCGAGAACGGCGCGTTGGGCAGGCCGGCGCTTTGGGCTTCCGTCACCACTGGCTTGATGCCCGCCGCCGTGACGCCGCCCCACGTCGGCGGCAACGTCGCAAGCACCGATCCGTTGCGGTCGACCTGCGGTACATAGGCCGGTAAGGGCCGGCCGTTGCGATCGACGACTTCGCCGAGCCCGTGCGCTCCCGGGAAACTCCCGAACAAATTGTCGAAGGCGCGATTTTCGGCGTAAACGATGACGATGGTGTCGACTTTCGAACGCAGCGCCCGAGTCGTCGCGTCCGCAGATCTCGGGGCGGCCGGATTTGGGGCGGTATTCTCGTGGATGCAACCGGCGAGAATCGCGACAAAGCCGAGCGCAATCAGCAGGGGGCGGCGCGCTCGGAATCCATTCACTGCTTTCATTGACGCGAGTATAGAGACCCGCGTCATTCGAGTGCTAGGAGCCTCTCCGAGTGCGGAAGCGCCTCACGCTTAGAACGTCCATGTGGCGCTCACGGTCAACGCATCGGGATCCCCGAACTGCGAACTGATGCGCTCGTATTCAGCGCGGAACGAGACTCCCCAAGCCTTGGATTGCAGCCCCACGCCGTAGGCGAACTTGTTGTCGGTTTGGTTCTGCCGCGAGATCGAGAGCGGGACGCAACCGGTTCCACCGGGCCCAGGGCACGTTACCGACCCTGTAACGGTAGTCACGTCGGTTTGCAGCCGCGCGACACCCGCCTTTCCGAAGACATCGAAGAAGGGGACCGGCAACGGCAGGTACCCCACGCCGAACAGCGCCGATGCGCGCGGATGGGAATCGAATCCGTACTGATTGAAGCTATTGTAGCCGTAGTGATGGCCCGGCTGACCGAAGTCGATGTACTCGAATTCGGCGCCGATGATGGGGATCGGCCGCACCCCGGCGATCGCCTTCCATGCCGTTTGGTGATCGTTGTAATAGCCCGGAAGCCCGTAGGCAGAATCGTCGCTGCGTATCGTGGAATAACCCACGCCGGCGCCAAGGTAGAATCCGACCGGGTTTTCCGCCAGTGCCGCCGTGGAGGCCGCGCATGCGCCAACCGAAAGGATCGCCAGCAGGGTTCCTGAAATCCGCTTCATCAAGATCTCCGTTGTAGGTGCTTCAGTTCGGACCGACCGGCGATGCGAGAAGTTCCGGTCGATCTGCGGCATTGCAACGCGCGGTATACTGCGCGCATGAAAAAGTTGCCCCTGTGGGTTGCTCTCTGCCTCGCCGGCGTGCTCACCGGTTGCGGCCAAAAAGGGCCGTTGGTGCTTCCGGATACTCCAAAGCACAAAAAAGCGCCGGCAAGCTCGCCCGCGCCAACTGCGCCTACACCGGCTCCCGCCGTGCCCGCTCCGCCTCCCGCGGGCGCGCCTGCTCGGCCTGTTGAGCCGACCGAGCGATCGCCCGGCACGCCTGCGACCGACAGCACGAGAAACCCGTCGAACGCCCCGCCAACGCCCTGATTGGGTGTCAGTTCCATGACCGCACGAAAACTCATCCTGGTGGACGGCTCCTCGTATCTTTATCGCGCCTTCCATGCGCTCCCGCCGCTGAGCAACTCGAAAGGGGAACCGACCGGCGCGGTCCTGGGGGTGCTCAACATGCTGAACAAGATGATCAAGGACGAGGCGCCCGATCGGATCGCGGTGGTGTTCGACGCGTCCGGGCGGACGTTCCGCGACGATCTTTTCGAACAGTACAAGGCACATCGCACCCCGATGCCAGACGATCTGCGCTCGCAGGTGCAGCCACTGCTCGACGCGGTGGCGGCCATGGGGCTGCCGCTGCTGCGAGTCTCCGGCGTCGAAGCCGACGACGTCATCGGCACTTTGGCAAAGCAGGGCGCGGAGTCGGGCTTCAACGTGCTGATTTCGACCGGCGACAAAGACATGGCTCAGCTCGTGGGTCCGCATGTCGGATTGATCAACACTATGAGCAATACCCGCCTCGATCGCGCAGGCGTCAAAGCCAAATTCGACGTATTTCCTGAACAGATTGTCGATTACCTCGCGCTGGTCGGCGACACTTCGGACAACATTCCCGGCGTCACCGGCGTGGGCCCAAAAACCGCGGCGAAATGGCTCAATCAATACCAGACACTCGATGGGCTGATCGATCACGCCGGTGAGATCAGCGGCAAGGTCGGCGAGAATTTGCGGAACGAACTGCCGATGCTCGAGCTTTCGCGCAAGCTTGCGACGATCGACACTTCGCTCACGTTGGACATTTCCGCCGAGGGGCTTGTTGCCGGCGCGCCTGACCTCGCGCGGCTGCGGGAGCTGTACACGCGGCTCGAATTACGAGCGTTGCTCAAGGCGTTGAGTCCGGTGCAGGAGCCGGTGAGCGCGGTCATCGAAGTGCTCGTCGCGCAAAGCGGGGAGTCCCCGGTCGCGCCCGCCGTTGCGGCGGCGGTGGTGGTCGAACCCGCAGCCGCGGCCCGTGCCCGGGACTACCAGAAAATTCTTTCGCAAGATGCGTTGGACGCCTGGCTCGCGAAGCTCGCCGCAGCACCGCTCATTTCGTTCGATACCGAAACCGACCGACTCGATAACATGCAGGCGCGCATCGTCGGTTTGTCGTTTGCAGTAAGCCCGGCTCAAGCGGCCTATGTTCCGCTCGGCCATGACTATCCCGCAGCTCCGCAGCAACTCGATCGGGAAGCGGTGCTCGAGGCATTCAAACCGCTGCTCGAAGATCCGAACAAAGCCAAGCTGGGACATCACCTCAAGGACGACGCACATGCCCTCGCGAACTACGGCATCGCGCTGCGCGGGCAACGGTTCGATACCATGCTCGAATCATACGTGCTCAACAGCGTTGCGACCCGCCATGACATGGACGCGAGCGCGGTGAAGTATCTCGGCATCAAGCCGATTGATTACGAAGATGTCGCCGGCAAAGGCGCGAAGCAACTGAGCTTCAATCAGGTGGATGTGGACCGCGCCGCGGAGTATTCCGCCGAGGACGCGGATATCACGCTGCAGCTGCATTTCGCCCTATGGCCGCAAATCGAAGCTGTGCCCACGCTGAAAGCGGTCTACGAAACCATCGAACAGCCGCTGGTGCCGGTGCTCTTGCGCATGGAGCGCACAGGCGTGCTCGTCGATCGTGAGCTTCTGAAGATCCAGAGCTCGGAACTCGCGGCGCGGATGCTGGAGTTGCAGTCCCTGGCTCACGCCGAGGCCGGCGGTGCGTTCAACGTCGACTCGCCGAAACAGTTGCAGGAGATTTTGTTCGGCAAACTCGGTATTCCGGTGACCCGCAAGACTCCGACCGGTCAGCCTTCGACGGCGGAAGATGTGCTCGAAGAACTGGCCGCGGCACATGCATTGCCCAAATTGATCCTGGAATATCGGGGCGTCGCGAAACTCAAATCCACCTACACAGACAAGCTGCCTCTGCAAATCAACCCGGCAACGGGGCGCATCCACACCTCGTATCATCAAGCGGTCGCCGCCACCGGCAGGCTCTCGTCGACGGATCCGAATCTGCAAAATATCCCGATCCGGACCAAGGAGGGGCGGCGCATCCGGCAGGCCTTCATCGCGGCGCCGAGGCATTCGTTGATCGCCGCCGACTATTCGCAAATCGAATTGCGGATCATGGCACACCTGTCGGGCGACGCGAGTTTGCTGCGAGCCTTTGCGGAAGATCGCGACGTCCACCAGGCGACTGCCGCCGACGTGTTTGCCACCCCCTTGGACGCGGTCAGCGCCGATCAACGGCGTTCCGCGAAGGCCATCAATTTCGGTCTGATGTATGGAATGTCGGCGTTCGGGCTTGCCCGTCAGTTGGGGATAGGCCGCGGCGACGCACAGAAGTACATGGATCTTTACTTTGAACGCTACCCCGGGGTGAAACGCTACATGGAGGGCACGCGCCGCCAAGCGCGCGAAACGGGCTACGTGGAAACGGTGTTCGGACGACGGCTCTATCTGCCCGACATACAGTCGCGCAACCACGCGCTGCGACAATATGCTGAACGCAGCGCCATCAACGCGCCCATGCAGGGCACAGCAGCCGACATCATCAAGCGCGCCATGATCGATGTGGACGCCTGGCTGCAAAGTTCGCGGCTGCCGGGTCGGCTCATCATGCAGGTGCATGATGAACTGGTTCTGGAAGTGGCGGATGAGGCCATCGACAGCATCGTAGGTCCGCTGCGTGCCCACATGGCGCAAGCGGCGCAACTGGCGGTGCCGCTCAAGGTCGATGTAGGGATCGGACGCAACTGGGACGAGGCGCACTAGCGCCGGCTGTAGGCAAGCGCACTAATCGTCTGTAGGAATCGTCTGTCGAGGCCGAGCCGCGCGCCGGATCGCGGCATTTGTCTCGATTCGGCGACGCGGCAGGCATGCCGCAAGGCCCTGCCGAAGGGCGCAGGCGCAGTGCACCACGTACTAATGCATGCAAATTGCCGGCGGTTGGTGCAAAATCGGCGACGGACGGGGTGGTCATTTGCACCCCAAAACCGCAGTCTGGTCTTTCAAGAAAAATTGCTGCTGCAATGGCTGGAACTTTCGGGAGGTGTCCCCATCTAACCTAATGAGCGTGAAAGACGCTCCCCGCTCTTCTCCCTGAGCGGGAATGACCCGGTTTGTCATCCCCATGCCGGGTTGGTCTGCCTCGGTGGCTGCTTCTAAGTAACCACCGGGGCTTTTTTTTGTGCTGCGTTCAGCCAGCGATCCAAGACACCGCGCGCCTCATCGAACCCCTCGTTGCTATGCGCCGAGAACAACTGCGCCGTCACCGAGGTGTCGGAACACGCAGCGAGGGTCTCGCGCAACACGCGCTGCGCATCGCGACGATTGAGCTTGTCCGCCTTGGTGAGGAGGACATGGGCGAAGCGGTCCCGGGCGAGGACCCATTCGAGCATCCCAGCATCCTGGGTGCCCAAACCCCTGCGGCTGTCGACGATCAGAATCAATCCGACCAACGAATCTCGCACATTGAAGTAGTGCTCCATCAACTGCAGCCACCGAAGCCGCACTCTTTCCGGCACCTTTGCGAACCCGTACCCCGGCAGGTCTACCAGCCGGCGTTCGGGCGCGAGCTCGAAGAAATTGATCAATTGCGTACGACCCGGGGTGCGGCTCACGCGCGCGAGACCCGTACGCTCCGTGATGGCGTTTATGGCGGTCGATTTGCCCGAGTTCGAGCGTCCCGCAAAGGCAATCTCTCGTCCGACGTCGGGGGCCAGTTGATGCGCTTCGGCCGCACTCGTCAGGAATTTCACATTGGGGTAGGTCGACATAGCCGCCGCGTGGACGCAAATTATTGACTCTAGTGTACAATTTGGAGTCCCGCAGTATCACAACAGAATGGGGTAAAGGGCGATCATGAAGCGGCATTGGATTCTCGCAGCAACACTTTTGGGCGCGATCGTCAGCAATTCAGCCTTGTCGGAAAACAGTATCGAAGCCGGCGCCGCCAAGGCCGTTGTTTGCCAGGCTTGCCATGGCGCCAACGGCAACAGCTCAAACCCCGAGTGGCCGAGTCTCGCCGGCCTCGGCGGGGATTACATTGCCGAGCAGTTGAAGAACTTCAAGGACGGCAAACGCAACAACCCTGTGATGATGCCGAACGCGGCCGGTTTGAGCGACGAAGACATGGCTAATCTGGGCGCTTATTTCGACAGTTTGCCCAACACCGGCCTGGAAGCCGATCCGTCCTACTGGCAAGCGGGTCAAAAGCTGTATCGGGGGGGAGACCGGGCGCGCGGGATACCCGCATGCATGGCCTGTCACGGTCCGACCGGCCACGGCAACGGAGCTGCGAAATTTCCGGCGCTGCGCGGCCAACAATCGGTCTATGTAATTAAACAGCTGAATGACTACGCATCGGGCGCCAGGGCGACCGGGCCGAACGGCATCATGCAGACGATCTCCAAGCGCCTGTCCCCCGAGGACATCCGCAACGTTGCGTCGTACGCGCAAGGTCTACGCTGATCATGCGCGTTTGGCGTTTGGTTTTGTGGCTCAGCTTGGCGCTTGGGCTGTCCGCGTGCGGCAAACACCAGTCCGCGGCCGATCGCTCACCTTCCGGTGCGCCGCCCGTCGCGGCCGCACCGACGCAGCACCCTGCCGTGATCCCGCAAAAGCCGGCTGAGGCGGCGTCCGATCTGCCGTCGAAGATCACCCGCATGAATGAGGACGGTTCCGAGACCGTCGAAGATGTACCCAGCGATAGCGGCGCGCACAACCCGCTGCTGGCGGCCGTTGCCTCAACGGTTGCGGCTGCAACTTCCTCAGCTTCGGCCGCCGCCACGAGCGGCGCCACTCCGTGGCAGGAAGGCGTCAACTACACGCGGATCGTGCCGGCTCAGCCCACCTCTGTGCCTCCCGGACAGGTCGAAGTGCTGGAGTTTTTCTGGTACGCCTGTCCGCACTGCAATGCACTCGACCCATTGATCGAGTCATGGAGAAGGACCAAACCGGGGTACATTGCCTTCTCGCGCGTCCACGTGATGTGGAACGAGGGCCATCGCGCGCTGGCGCGCTTGTTCTACACACTCGACAGCATGGGTAAGTTGGACCAGTTGCACAGCGAGGTTTTCAAGGAAATTCATGTCAACGGCGATCCCCTAGCTGCCGCCGACCCCGTGGAATCGGAACGCATGCAAACGGCGTTCGTGAAAAAGTTCGGCGTCTCGGAGGCTGCGTTCAAGCAAGCCTATCATTCGTTCGACGTGGATAACGCTATGCGCAGGGCCGACGAACTGGTGCAGCGCTATCGAGTGGACGGCGTTCCAAGAATTATCGTGAACGGCAAGTATGTCGCCGACGTCGCATCGGCGGGCAGTCCGGAGCGCTTGGTTTCGCTGATCGGCGATCTCGCCGCTCAAGAGCACAAGCACTGATCGGGAGCATGCGTACCCATATTGGCGGCTGTCACTGCGGACGCGTGCGATTCGAAGTAATCGCTCCGGCGAAGCTCGAAGTGGCCGACTGCAACTGCACCATGTGCAGCAAATTCGGGTATCTGCATTTGATCGTGCCGGCCGATCGGTTCAAGCTGCTCAGCGGGCGCGAGGCTCTTTCAACCTATTCGTTCAATACGCACATCGCCAAACATTTCTTCTGCTCCACCTGCGGTGTGAAATCGTTCTACATTCCTCGTTCGCATCCGGATGGGATCAGCGTCAACGCGCGCTGCATCGACGGCGGCACCATCGAATCGATCTCCGTGACGCCGTTCGATGGCCGGGATTGGGAGAAGGGTCGGGCTGAATACCGCGACGCGACGCAAACTTGAGTGCGGCGCACGACAACATAATGCGTGTTCTTGGCAAGATTATGTTGCCCCTGAGATACAGCATACTGCGCAGGCGGCCGAAATCTGTGACGTGTGTCGCACGAAACCCGCCGGTGCTGATGGAAGCTACTGCGGACCTCAGAGGTCGTCATGCAGTCGCCATCAGTCACGCCGGAAATTCATTCATCCAGCTCTGCGCCGCCGCTCGAGCCCGCGGCACATTGCAGCAGCATCCGCGATGCCGTGTTGTTTGGGTTGATGCTGGTCACCTTGATCCGAACCAGCGAAGCATTGGCGGGCGAGCAAGCGCCCACGGCCAACGCGCCCTTGGACCCCAAGTTCGGTGACTTTCGCCAGTTACCGACACCGGCGGCGACCTCGAGTCCGTCCTTCCTCTACGCGCCGCCCTCGAGCGACAAGCCGCCGTTTTCGGCCACGGACTTCCGTCCGCGGAAGCATTCCCTCTTGGAGAGCGAGGCCGCGACGAATTCCCTCGGCGACGCTCCGATGCTTCGAAGCACTACGGTCTGGCAGCGCCTGTCGGAATATAGGTCGCATGATCGCGTGCGGGTATTGACGCTGTGGGAATCGACCGGCAGCACGATTTCTCTCCAGGCGGGCAAACACGGAGACCCATCGTTGCAATGGACCAGCCGGTTGATGAATCGCGGCGGCGCGACGCAAGGCTTGCTAGATAGATTTTTTTCGGTGTCTCTCGGACACGCCGCCAGTGGGATGCGCTCTGCGCGGTCTATGAGTGCCGCGCAGCCGCCGAAACTGGCTGGGGTCGCGGTGAAGCCTGACTTGAAGTAACGGAATCGCCACCGCCCGCGCGGCGCTTCGGCCTTGGGATCTCCCGCGGCGAACCCTCTTTCTTCCCTTGCGAATTTTATCCGGCTAAGGTCAATTGACCGTCCTTCTTACAGCGCAAAGCGATTCATCGCC
>DATMNF010000161.1:0-15682 GCA_035569355.1 Steroidobacteraceae bacterium | reverse complement strand
GCGCCCATTATCTTGACGCCCTTCAACTACACGTACGGCAAACAGTACGGGGCCGAGATTACCGCCAATTACACACAAGAGGGCTTCAACGCCTATTTGAATCTCGCGTATCAAAGCGCCAAGGGCAAGAACTTCTCTTCGGCCGAGTTCAATTTCTCGCAGGACGACCTAAACTACGTGGCCTCGCACTACATTCACTTGGATCACGAGCAGCAATTTACCGCCTCGGGCGGTGTCTCGTATCTATGGAACCACACTACGTTCAGCGCCGATTTCCTGGAGGGCTCAGGGCTGCGCGCCGCCTTGGTATTGCCAGACGGCACGACGATTCCGAACGGCGATCACTTGCCCTACTACACGCAAGTGAATCTCGGCGTGAGCCACATTTTCCACTTCACCGAGTCGAGCACGCTCACCGCGCGCTTCGATCTTATCAACGCCTTCGACAAGGCCTACCAAATCCGCAACGGCACCGGCGTCGGAGTGGGCGCACCGCAATACGGTCCGCGCCGAGGACTTTTCTTCGGTCTTTCTAAGTCAATCTGACCTTCCCGAAACTCGCTGGGGCCGTCGGCGACATCTGTAAAGACTGCGAGACAGAGTGTCGCAAACACGAGGGGAAGCACAGTGTCTGTCACGACTGCGCCGAGGCCTGCGCGCAGTGCGCCAAGGAATGTCAGAAGGCGGCAGCGTAACTCTTCTGCAACAATCTCACGTCGAATTTTCCAATAGCGGGGTCACGACTCGATCCAAGCGTTCGGCCGTCCACGTCGAATCTTTCTCCTTCCAGCCATTGTCGATCAGCTGTCCTTCGCGGTTGATCGTAAAGTTCACCGGAATGCGCCAAATACGCCCATAGCCCGGCAGACTGGAATTGGCCAACAGGCCGACGGGAAAACTCAACGAATGCGCCACTTGCTGTACTTTGCGCGAGTCGTCCTCCGGCGAATCCAACGCGAATCCAAGCACCTTGAGGCCATCGGCCGCATGGCGTGCCGCGTACGCGGACAGCAGCGGCAATTCTTCGCGGCACGGACCACACCACGTGGCCCAAAACGTGAGGATCACGACGTGACCGAGCAGTTCCGAAGTGGAAACGCGTTGACCATCCAGCGCGACGAGTGTCGCGGGAGGAGCGGTTTCACCGATGCGCAATGCATTGGCCGATACCGAAGGTGCGAACACCGCTTCGAGACCGGTCAAAGTCAATGCGGCCGCACCGCGCAGCAGCGCACGCCGCGTCGCCGACTCGAGGTTCAAATTGCCACCACTACTGTGGCCGCGCGGGCCCGCAGCCGTTCCGGCACCGCGTGCTGATTCAAAACGCATAACTAATCCCCGCAGTCGCCGCATAGTGCGGGAACAACTGGTACCCATCGAGATTGCTGTAGATCGGCACTTGTACCACGCCGTAGGCGTGGAGCTTGCGGGTGACTTGCGCGGTGAGGCCCGGGCTTATATAGGCGACCGTACCCACGGTGTCGGTGGTGTCGGCTAGAGCGCCCTGATCGGGGCTCTTGTGCAAAACGTTGAGCTGCAGCTGAGGTATCCATTTCGGATTGGCTTCATAGCGCAGCCCGACGCTAAAGGTCGCCGAATTGCCCGGCCGAAAATCATTGGCCGGCTGATTTTGCTTGTGGGCGACGGCGGACTGGAACTGCGTGTTCAGGAAGATATCGAAATTCTGGCTGACCGCCTGATAGTAGTAGGCGCCCACGATGACATCCGTGCTACCGGTGCCCGCCTGCAAGCTCGCGTCGAGAGGACTGCCGGCATTGGGGCCGTTATAAAAATCGACCGCCGTCCCGTACTGACCGGTCGGCAGTTTGACTCCCAATTGAAGCCCCAAGTTGTGCGTCGGAAGCAGTCCCTGGTAGTTGCCTAGCAGTTTGATGTCGCCGAGACTGTCGACGCGCGCGCCGCTGATCTGATCCGGTGCCGTTTCGGCGGCCGTGTATGGTTGCAGCTGCGTCCCGTACGTGGTGTGGGTACGCACCACATAGGGAACGAGCAGATTGACATTCCAATCCACAGTTGGCCGATAGTTGATCCCTAAGGTGAGGTAACGGTTGATCGTGCCTTTTTCGATTTCCCCGCCCCCCAACGCAGGATTGGAAGGATTGTTGACGACCTCAGCGGGGGTCGCTGAGCGGGTGCCGATCCGCAACTGGTCCTGATCAATGTAGGTGTATTCTAGGTTGACGCGCCACCCCGTGGTCGCCGAATAGCCCATGGCGGCATCCGAATTAACAGTGCAACCGCAGGTAGCGCACGCCCAGGTTGATACCGGAGCAATCGCAAGGCATAGAGCCGTTGTGCTCGAACGGCAAATAGAACGAATCATCTGAATCTCCCACGACCGTTTGGCAGTCGCCTCACGCAATGATTGAGAGGGCTGAAAGCACACGGTGAAAAAACCACCGCGTGCGATCAACCGCTGAATTTCAATTTAGGCGAGAGACGGGGGACCGCGAGATTGATGAGCGCGCGGCAGCTGTAGGCTGAGGCACAGCGGTGCGAACGCGACGAAGGGCTGAGAAACGATGGGCGCCGGCGGCGCAAAGACGATGATATGAGCAGTCGGACCGGCGGAAGGGGCACTGCCAAAAGGGCAGTTCTCGAAATGGGTGTGCGTTCCCGAATGGTGGTGCCCCTGATGGGCCGGCATCTGCCCCTGGTACGTCGCGGGACACGGCTCCACCAGAAATGGCGCGCCGCTTGCCGGCATGAAGCCGACGGGTACATAGGCGCGAAACAGGAGGACGACCAACAGAAGGCCGGCAAAAAGGTCGCGTCGTCCAGAACAAAAAAGTTGTTTCCGCATACGTCGTCCGCGCCTAACGATGCCAGAGTACTTCGCTGCCTGCTAGTGGGGAGAACACTCTAAGTACCGCGTCACGGTGACCGTGGGAGGCATGCCTGCAACATAATGCGGTGCCGCAGGCTGGGCCGGCGACGCCGTCACCTTCCAAGCGCCCGCTATTCCAGGCAGACCACGAGCTTGGCCGAATGGGTACGCCAATTGATCGGAATCACGTAGGAGCGGCTGTGCGGCGCCGTGACCTTATCGACGTCGTGGGCGATGACGACCGGCACCGATATCACGAAATTCTTGCCGAAATCGCGGCGCGCATTGCCGGAAATCGTATTCGCCACTTCGCCGACGAGATCCTTGATGTTTTCATCGCTGGTGTCGGTTTCCTGCATGCGCATCAGCAGCACGGTGAGCATGCCGCGCGGGGCGGTGAAATAAACGACGCCCTTGCGGCTCCCGGAAATTCCGATCACCCCTGTGTATTCATACGCGCCCGGGTTGCCGTCCGTCACGAGATACGGCGATCCGACGGTGGCCGACTGCTGCGCCGAAATCTCGAAATAGTTCGTCGCGCCGTCGATGAACGTGCGGATTTCCGCTTCTTTCAGCATCATGCCTCCGACAGCAACTCTTCCAATGCGTCATTGAGCTGACGATCGGTAAACGGTTTGCAAAGAAAGCCGTTCGCTCCCTTCTCGATGGCATCCACTGCAGTTGCTTTGTCCGCCAGAGCGGATACGACGAGGATCAACACCTTGGAATTGATCGCGACCAATTTCTGCACGCACTCCACCCCGTCCATCTCGGGCATCGTCAGATCCATGGTCACGACATCGGGTTGCGTGCGCTGAAACAATTCAACCGCCTCGCGCCCATTGCTCGCGGCGCCCACTACTTCCAGGCGGGCGATCTGTTGCGAGCGCTCGATGCGACGCCGAATGATGTTCGAATCATCGACAATCATGAGCTTCAAGGCAGCTTTGGACGCTCCATCCATACGCGTCACGCCGCCTCCGTGTCATCCGAGCGCTTGAGGGCGCGCGGCAGCGTCATGGTGAGACGGGTAAATTTCCCGTTGCTGGTCGCGACCGAGACTTTGCCGCCCAACTGATTGGTCAGGTCGGCGATGACGTTCATGCCGACGCCGCGTCCTGCATCTTTGGTCGTGGCTTCGGCGGTTGAAAAACCAGGCTGAAACAGCAGCGAAAAGATCTGCTTCGTATCGAGGGTCAGCGCCCGTTCGGGGGTGATGAATCCCTTCTTGAGCGCGGTCTCTTTGATGCGTTCGGTGGACAGCCCTTGACCGTCGTCTTCGACGATGAGCTTGTATCCGGCATCGCCCGCATCCTGGAACGACAGCCGCACGATGCCCTGCCGGGATTTTCCGGCCGCGAGCCTCGAGGCAGGCGGCTCTATGCCATGCACGATGGCGTTGCGCACCGCCTGAACACCGATATCCTTGACGGCGCGCCGATAGTCATCGGGCACCGTGTCGAGTCCCTTGCACAGCAAAGTCGCTTCCTTGTTGTTTTCCCGGGCGACCCGCTCCGTGAGTTGCAGCAGCGTCGCCGCGACGCCGGAATCGGCGTTGCCGCCCTGCTGCTTTTGCCTCTCTTCTTCCAGAACGGCGGTGATGGTATGCACGACGTCGTGCTGCACCGGCTGCAGACGAGACAGTCGAGACACCAAGTCGCTGACGGACTGTAGGTGAGTCAGGAGATCGTCGAGCTTGATGACGAGCGGCAGGAAGTCGTTGCCTGACAGGTCCGGCTTTTCCTTGAGCGACTTCAAGTCGTCCTCGAATGCATGCGCCCGGCTTTCGATCGAAGATAATCCCAAGGCCGCTGCCTCGCCCTTGACCGAGTGTACCTGCCGGAACAGCGTGTCGAGTTTCCTGCGGAACACGCCCTCCTCCCGGGTCGGCTCGCGCAGCACGGCGTTGATCATTTTCATGGCCGCGTTGGAGTCGTTCAAGAAGGACGTCAGCTGCGCGGGGTCGATGTGCAGAATACCCAACAACGTATCGACCTGGCCTTGTGCCTGGCTCTGCGCGGCTTGCAGCTCGCGCGCCATGTCCACCCGCGCGGTCACGTCGGATACGGACACCAGCACATGCGTCATCTCTCCCTCGACGCGCACCCGGTGAAATTCGAACTGCAGATAGCGCGTGTCGACCTTGCCGTTGCCGGAGTCGATGTGGACTTCGACTTCGCCCAGGGGATTGATCGTCTTGACGAGTTTCTCGTTGGTGCGTTCGGCCCACAGGATTTTCACGAACTTGAGCGCGGTCGTCAGAGTACGCTCGGACACGATGTTCTTGAGGAGGCTCTCGAACGGCAGGCCCGCGAAATCCTTGCGCTGGAACAGCGACTCCAGCGCGCTGGAATAGGCCGCACCGATGGCCAAATTCTGGTCGAGCAGGAACAATCCGTCCTTGACCGTGCGCAGGATGTCGAGAGTCTGCTGGCGTGCCTCGCGCAGGCTGCTTTCTTGCCGCTGCCTGCTGCTGAGCAACACCGTCACGAGCGCCACGAGGGCGAGCGCGATGACGAGGCCCGATACCATCACGAGGCGCAGCTGCGTCGCGGCCCGTAAATTGGTCGTCTGCTGCTCGGAGGCGACGGCCGTCAACTCGCCGTCCAGCACCGGCAACACGTGCCGGCTGGTACGCAGCGCCGCGGCGACGTCGGCATCCAGCTGCCGCCCGCTGCCGTTGAGATTGCTGCCGGTGGATTCGTTGTCCTGATAGGGTACTCCCTGAAAGCCAAGCACGGGATTCAAAACCTCCAGCTCTCGTGCCCAGCTATCGAGCAGCTGAGCCGCGTGCTTGCCGGCGATCGGCGGCCCGACGGCGCCGGTGTCTGCCGTGAGCGCAAACCAGTTCACGGGCCGCGGAACCGTCATCTGATGCATGGCCCCTTCGAGTTTGCCGCTCGAGACACGCAACTGATCGAGGGATTCCTGGATGTAGCCGCGCTCGCCCAGCCGCTCGCGCATGGACTCGAGATTGGCGCGGATCATGGTCGGATGACGCTGCAGTTCGCCCACCAATTTGAGCGCCGTCGAACTATCCGCGACCTCACTGGCGAGTTCGAGTCCCGGTACGAGCACGATGGCAAGGAAGCTGAAACCCAGAATGACGACCAGCACGAGCAGGCCGAGCGGCGACATCAGTGCATTGAGGACTTTGGCAAAACGCGACTTCATGAATTACTCACTCCCGTATGACTGACTTCGTCGACTGTTGTTCGAATGGGCGCGCTCACCGCGCTCAAGTCCTCGAGGAACAATGACGCCGATTGATAGCGATCCGCAGGATCTTTCGCCAGCAGGCGATCGATGATTGGCTGGTAGCGCAGTACGCGCTGCGGCAGCCGGGGCACCCGCGCCGAGCGATGGCCTTCGAAGATCTCGTTCAAGTTGGTGCCCACATACGGCAAGGCGCCGACCAGCATCTCGAACAGCACGACGCCGAGACTGTACAGATCTCCCCGAGCGTCCGGATCGCGGTCCTCGATTTGTTCGGGGCACACGTAGTAAGGAGTACCCGTGCAGAGGTCGGATCTCGATAACTCGCTCTCCGCTATGCGCACGGTCGCCGAGCCGAAGTCGATCAAGATCAGCCGATTGTCGTCCGTCATCATCAAGTTCGACGGCTTGAGGTCCCGGTGCACGATGTGGGCGGCATGCAGTACCTGCAGCGCCTCGCCGATCTGCCGCGCGTAGTTGATCGCATCGGCCTCGCTCACCGGATTCTTCAGCCGATCGCGCAGGCTCCCGCAGGGAAAATATTCCAGCGCTAGGAACGAGTAATCGTCCGTGATGCCGAAGTCCAGGACATCGGCGATCGAGCGGTGGTTCAGCGACGAAAGAATCTGGCATTCGCGCAGGAAGCGCTGGCGATCGGCTTCGGATACCTCGAAGCGCCCTTTGAACGCCTGGACCTTGAGCGCGACGGGCTGCGGCAGATTGTCGTTACGGGCCAGATAGACCGACGCCGCGGCCGACTGGGCAATGGTCTTCACCAGGCGGTAGCCGGCAATTTGCGGATGACGCCACGGGTCGACGGCTACGGCGGCGCCTGAACCGCGCGCGGGCTCGACCAGCCGCTGCAGGGCATCGCTCAACTCGCCGATTTTCACCGCATGAATCGGCCAGTAGTCATTGCCTCCCAGCTTCATGGCACGCGCGGCGCTGCGCTCGTCGCCGCCGCGCGCGAACACGAATATCGGGAGACGCGGCGCTTGCTCGCGCGACCGCGCCAAACGGGCCAGTGGATCTTGGGCGTTGTCGCGCAAGGCAAACTCGACAATGAGGAACAAAGCGGCGTAGGCGGCGAGGCGCTCCGGGGTCAGCGCGTCGAAGCTGGTGCTGCTCATGCAATCTGCATCGAGCGTCGGGACCGCCCGGCGCACGACTCCCGCGAGCCTCAGGCGCAGCTCCAGGTCGTCATGCACGACGAGGCAGCGGGCGACCGCGCGTTTCGGCGCGGCTTGCGCCGGCGACGGCGTGGCCTGCACGGGCGGCGGCGGGGTGAGCGTCGGCAACGGCGAGGTGGCTTCGTGATCTGTCATTTTTAAAGACTTGCTCATCGGGCGATATTCGTTTATTTCGCCATGCGAAATGCGACGCGCAATTTCGTGGTGACGGCGATGGCTTTTCCGTCCTGCATCATCGGCTTGTAGCGTACGCGCGAGAGTGCGTGAGTCGCGTATGAATCGAAGACTCCGGCCGGGTTTGAATTCAGCACCTTCACGTTGGCGACTTTGCCGTCCGTCGTGACGAGATACGCCAGGTCTACCCACCCCTCGACATTTTTGCGGCGCGCGTCCGCGGGATATTCGACTTCAACGCCCTTGACCCGGGTCAAGCTCGCTTCAGCAACTTCGGGGGTAGCGGCGGCCTGCTTCACTTGCGCGAGACGCTGATTGAGCGCCGTCCAATCCGCGGAGGCACCGAGGCCCGCCGCCATCTGCAGCAACGCCTCAGCTCTCGCCGGCTGATTGGTATCGAGCGACCCGCGCGCCTGATCGAGAATCTGCGCCTGCACCGCGCCGGTAATTCGTGCAAGTCCGCTGTTCTTGGGATCCGTCGTCCGCAATTGATTGACGTAATACAGCGCGCTGTCATTGTCGGGCTCGGTGAGTTTTCCCTGAGCGAGCCGCGCCTGCGCGAGATCGAGGTATTGCGGCTGCTCGGGAGCCGCCGCGGCTTGGCTGTTGCGGGCGGCGCTGAGCTCGTGCTGCAGCCCCGCGATGGTGGCTGCCGGTGCGCCCGCGGTGCGCAGATCTGCGAGCATCCGATCCGCATCCGTGAAACGCCGCTGGTCCGTGGCTGCATGCACCGCCTGACCCAGCCGCTTATGGAACTCCTGCAACTGCGGCTGCAGCGCGGCAACGGTCGCGCCCGCGGCCCGTGCCTCCGCGAGATAGTAAGCGGCGCTGTCGTTGCGGGGCTCGGTCAGTTTGTCCTGTTGCAGGCGGGCATCGATCAGCTTCGCGAAATTCGCGATGTCGAATTCTTCGTGGCGCCTGCGCATTTCGTCGCGCAGCTGCGCTAGCTTGGCATTGCCCAGCGATTTGCTGCGCGCCGCGTCGTCGATCAACTGGGCCGCGCGATCGAAATTTTGCGCATTGATCGCCGCGACGATCTGAGCCGGGCCGAACTCGGCCCGCAAGCTCACGATGCGCTCGTCGAGCGCGGACAAGCGGCTATCGCTCGGATCGATGCTGCGTGCGGTCTCGAGCGCCTGAAGAGCGACGTCGATCTTGCGTTCGTCCAGCGCGGACTGAGCTCGCGCAAACAAGATTTCGGCGAGTCGCTGCAGACCTTGATGCGCTTCGCCGTTGTCCGGATCGAGAACCAACGCGCGCCGGTACAGGGTGAGTGCGCTGCCCTCCGCTGGTTCTATGAAACGCCGGTCGAGCATCGCTTGCTGCGCTTTTTCAATGAGCAGATCGGCTTTTTCGTCGGCCCCCGGGGCGGGCGTCCCGGCCGGTTGCGGCGCTGGGGCGACGCTCGCCGCAGGCGGGGCGCTCGCCGGGCGATCGCCGTGCCGGAGCATGAGGAACGCGGCAACGAAGGCGGCGAGCACGGCCACGATGGCGGCGGCCGCCATCCATGGAAGTCGGCGCGGCCCCGCCGGCATACCGGCGGCCGCCGTACCGGCGTCTTGGGTGCCGCCGCCGTGCGCCGGCGCCGCGGCGCCGCCGAGCAATGCCGTTCGCGCATTGACTTCTTCGTAGGCGTTGTCGAGTGCCGCCTTCAAGAGGCCGGCGCCTATCGGCACCGCGACGTGGGCGACGATTTGGCGCAGGGCAATGGGATTTGTCCAGGACGAAGCGCCGGCGGCATCATCCAGCGCGACCACCGCGAAGCACGTGGAATGCAGCTGCAGGCGAGAAAATACGCCTGCGGCGTCGGTGTGATTGCGCGCGTCCCATAGGACGATCGCGGACTGCCCCGGCGGCGTCGAGGCGGTCAACTCATCGATGGAATCAACCTGCTTGAGGACTAATTCGCTGCTCAAATGCGGTCCGATCTCGGGCCACAGCGCGTCGTCGCGCGTGATGAGGAGCACCGGGAGCTTGGCTCTCTTGGCCCCCGCCGGCGCGGATTTGCGGCCTGCGGCCTCCGGCGCGGCGGATTCACCCTTCTTGGCTGTGCTCGGCACCGATAGCTCCCGTGAATCGTCGTTAAAAGGCTTTGCTGCACTGCGATTTTGCACCGCACTCGCGACACCGATAGATGCCTTCGGTACGCATGCAAGATCCTCAGGGAAATAGGAATTTCGCGAGACGCCTTGGATCACATTTTGGATGCGGTCGAGACCCACGCCACGGTCGACCGCGGCCGAGACGTCGCCAAGGTGAGAACCACTTCGCAGATGCCATGCATCCCCGCCGACACCCAAGGGTACTAAGGGCACCGGGGCGGATCGTCTTCGCCTTTGCGGCCCGGCGCCTATATCATCGAGCCGAGCGCCGGAGCCTCGGCAAAACCAATAAAAGGGACACGAAACGATGCCACGCCTGTACTGCCGGCCGCTCGCCGCAACACTCGCTTCGACCTTCCTGGCCTCCCAGGCCGCTCATTCCGCCCCCGCCAGCGTCGAGGTCGATGCACGCGAGGCGCCCCGCGGCATCGAACACGTCCATCTCGTCCTCCCGGTGAAACCCGGCAAGCTCACCTTGCTCTATCCCAAGTGGCTTCCCGGCGAGCATTCTCCGACCGGTCCAATCGCGGGTCTCTCCGGGCTCAAGTTTTCGAGCAACGGCCAGGGCGTCGCCTGGCAGCGCGACGCCGACAACATGTACGCCTTCCATCTCACCGTCCCCGCCGGCTCGAGCTCGCTCGACGTGGCTTTCGAAGTCGATGCGGTGAAGGACGCCACCGACGACAACGCGACGCGCACCAGCACCGAGTCGCTCGCCATCATCCTCTGGAACCAGTTGATCCTGTACCCCGCCGGCGCGCAGTCCGATAACCTAACCTACACCGCGCGGCTCAGAGTTCCCGCCGGCTGGCAACTCGGGACGGCGTTGCCGCAAGCCGGCAGCGACGGCGATACGACGCGGTTCGCGCAAGTGTCGCTGACCACGCTGATCGATTCGCCGGTGCTCGCGGGCCGGCATTTGCGAACCGTTGAGCTCGGCGGGGCGCCGGCGGTTTATCTGCATCTGGCGGCCGACAGCGAGGCGGCCCTGGACATTCCGGCAGCGACCACGTCTCAGCTGCACAGTCTCGTGCAGCAAGCCGCCGCGCTGTTCGGCGCGACTCACTACGACGAGTATCACTTCCTGTGGACGCTGAGCGACCAGATCGCCCCCGAGGGTATCGAGCATCATCAATCGAGCGACAACCGCACTCCGGAGCGTTCGCTCATTGACGCGGAGTTGCGCCGGAGCTCCATGGTCGACTTGCTGCCCCACGAATATGTGCACTCCTGGAACGGCAAATACCGGCGCCCCATCGGTCTCGCCACCGGCAACTACGACTCGCCGATGCGCGGCGAGTTGCTCTGGGTATACGAAGGGCTGACCCAGTATCTCGGCATGGTATTGAGCGCGCGCAGTGGCCTGGCGTCGCTCGAGGATGCGCGCGACACCTGGGCCGAAACCGCGGCCGGGCTCGAGACCCGCAAGGGGCGCGAGTGGCGTCCCCTGGCCGACACGGCGGTGGCCGCACAGCTCGGCTATATTACTGCCCCGGGGTGGATCGCCCGAACGCGCGGCGCGGATTTTTACAGGGAATCCGCCATGCTGTGGCTGGAGGCGGACTCCCTGATCCGCAGCAAGACTCGAGGCGCCAAGAGCCTCGACGATTTTTGCCGATCGTTCTATGGGCCTCCGAGCACCGCTCCGAAGGTCGTTCCATACGACTTCGACGACCTGGTCAAAGCGCTGAACACTGTGCTGCCCTATGACTGGCGGAGCTTCTGGACGCTTCGTCTCAACCGTTTGCGGGGCTCCGCCCCGCTCGAAGGGCTCGCCGACAGCGGCTGGCGCCTCGCATTCAACACGGAACAGACAGCAGTAGAGAAGGGCGACGACGCAACTCGCAAACGCACCGATTTGAATTATTCACTTGGATTCGTAATCAAGGATGACGGGGCGGTCATCGTCTCCGTGGTACCCGGCACACCGGCCGATGCGGCGGGAATCGCCCCCGACTCCAATTTGATTGCCGTCAACGACCGCAAATATTCCAAGGACGTGCTGCAGGATGCGCTCAATACCGGAGGCGATGAATCGCGCGTGATCCGCTTGTTGATCCAGAAGGACGAGATGTTCAAGACGGTCGAGCTGCACTATGCCGGTCACGCCCGACATCCGCATCTCGAGCGCGACGCGTCCGCCCCGGACCTATTGACCGCGATACTCTCGCCCCGTAGCTAGTGTCGCGATGAGCGGATCAGTGCGACTGCACCCCGTGGTTGTGATCGGCGGCGGCGTGATGGGCTCGGCGCTGGCGTATTGGCTGACCCGGCTCGAGCCCTCGATGAGCGTCACCGTGGTCGAGCGCGATCCCTCGTATGCCCGCGCCTCCTCCGCCCTCTCCGCCGCCTCCATCCGCCAGCAATTCTCGACGCTCGTGAATATACGCATCTCGCAGGCGAGCATCGCGTTCCTGCGCAAGGCCTCCGACGAGCTGGGATGGGACGATGAGAAGCCGGACATCATGTTGCGGGAGCATGGGTATCTGTATCTGGCGGGGCCCTCCGGCGCCGCACACCTGCGCCGCGCATACACGGTGCAGAAGACCTGTGGTACCGAGGTGGCGCTTCTGGATAGCGCGGCGCTCGCGGGCCGATTCGCCTGGCTCAACACGTCCGATCTGTCGCTGGGGTCGCTGGGCCTGCGCGGGGAAGGCTGGTTCGACGGCTACGCACTGTTGATGGCATTTGCGCGCCGCGCGCGCCGGCAAGGCGTGCGCTATGTGCAAGCCGAAGTACGCGGGCTCGCCATCGACGGCCACCGCGTCACCGAGGTGATCCTGTCCGATGGGTCGCGGATCGGCTGCAGCCATGTCGTCAACGCGGCAGGACCTTGGGCGCGCCGCGTTGCCGCGATGGCCGGCGTGAAGTTGCCCGTGTTTGCGCGGCGGCGCACGGTCTACGTCATCGCCTGCCCGACCGAGATGAGTCCGTTCCCGTTGCTGATCGATCCGACCGGATTCTGGATTCGTCCCGAGGGAACGAAATTCATTGCTGGTTTGCCGCCCTCCGATGACGCGGACGATCAGCCCCTGGAACCTGACTACGACGCCTTCGAGACCCGGTTGTGGCCGGCGCTCGCGCATCGCATTCCGGCATTCGAGGCAGCCCGGCTCGAGCGCGCGTGGGCCGGCTACTTCGAGGTGAACACGTTTGATCACAACGGTATCCTGGGCGCGCACGAGTCATTGGGGAATTTTCTGTTCATGAACGGATTCTCGGGCCACGGCATGCAGCAAGCGCCGGTCGTGGGCCGTGCCGTCGCCGAACTCATTGTGCACGGCCGCTTCACCACCCTTGATTTATCGCCCCTGTCATTTGCCCGGATTGCGCGAAATCGCCCTCTTCACGAAGAGAACGTGATCGGCTAGCCTCGGAAAGGGACTCCTTGTTCCGGCGAATGTTCTTCCAATGATCTACATCGACTTCGACACCGTACACCGGCTCGCAACGGTCGCCAGCCTCGTGGAGCCCCTGCGCCGCGTCTTTGCCTCGAGCGCGGAGACCCCCGACCGCATAAAGTACGAGCTTGCGGGCGCCGCAAAGCCGCGCACCATGCTCCTGATGCCGTCGTGGCAGCGCGGCGGCGGCATCGGCGTAAAGATCGCCACAGTGTGTCCCGAGAATGCCGCGCTGCAGATCCCGACGGTCAATGCCGCCTACTTATTGATGTCGTGGCAAACCGGACAACCACGCGCTCTAATCGATGGACGCGCGCTGACGTTGTTGCGCACGGCAGCGGTGTCGGCACTGGCTGCCGATCTGTTGGCGTCCGCGACGCCCGAGGCACTGTTGATGGTTGGAACGGGCGCGCTATCGCGGTATCTCGTCGAAGGTCATCTGGCCGCGCGCAACTACAAATCCATATCGATCTGGGGGAGAGACCCACACAAGGCGGCAGCCGTGGCTCGAGACCTCGGCGCGCGAGGATGGCCCGTCAGGGTCGCAACGAACCTGGAGAGCGCGGCGCGCTCGGCCGACGTCATCAGTTGTGCGACGCTCGCGGAGCAGCCACTCATTCAGGGCACGTGGCTCAAACCTGCCTGCCATTTGGATCTGGTCGGAAGCTTCAAGCCGACCATGCGGGAAGCCGACGATGACTGCATGCGCGGCGCGTTGATCATTGTCGATACCCTCGCCGCGGCCCGCGAAAGCGGCGATCTGATCGGGCCTGTCGCCCGAGGGGTGATTGCGTCGAGCGACGTTCGCCTGCTCGGCGAGTTGATTGCACCCGCGCACACCACACCCCGTCCGGCCAAGACCGTCTTCAAATCAGTGGGCGTAGCACACGCCGATCTCGCGGCGGCTGAATACCTGTATGAGCGGCACCAGCTCCGCGTGGCATGACTGCGCGGGATGCGTATATGCTATGGGGCGGCCTTTCGAATCGGTGAGTGACGGCAGCTAATGCGGTATTCGCTCGTAGCGCTGACTCTTTTGGCAGTGATCGTTGCGGCCCCGGCCGAGGCGCGGCGCCTCGCCCTAGTGATCGGCAACGACGGCTATCAGAACGTACAGCCTCTCAAAAACGCGCGGGCGGATGCCAAGGCGATCGCCGCCGAACTCAAGGACGTCGGATTTGACGTCACGCTGAAGCAAGACCTGACGCAAAGATTGATGAAGTCCGCGCTGCGCGACTTCAAGGCGCAGGTTGCGGGCGGGGATGAGGTCGTCTTTTATTTCTCCGGCCATGGCGTGCAATTCGGCGGCACGAATTACTTGATCCCGGTCGACATCACGGCGGATAGCGAAGCGCAGGTGGCGGACGACGCCGTGCCCTTGCAGCGGATTCTCGACGATCTCACGGAACAGAAGGCACGTTTTTCGCTCGCGATCATCGACGCCTGCCGGAGCAACCCGTTCAAGGAAGCCGGGCGCGCCATCGGCGGCCGCGGATTGGTGCCCGTGACGCCCGCGACCGGTCAAATGATCATGTATTCCGCGGGTGCCGGTCAGGCGGCCTTGGACAACCTCGGCCCGCACGACACCAATCCCAATGGCGTCTTTACACGCGTACTCATTCAAGAGATGCGCAAGCCCGGCGTGCCTGCCGGAGTTCTGCTGAAGGACGTACAGAGCGACGTCGTCGAGCTCGCCCATGGCGTCGGCCATGAACAGGTACCGGCGCTGTACGATCAGTCGCTCGGCAAGTTCTTTTTCCGGGCGCCTGCACCCGGAGCTGCGGTTGCCGGCGGAGGCGCCCCGTCGGCCTCCCCGGCAATTCACGTCCCGACGGCCGCCGAACTCGATGAGTCGTACTGGCAAGGAATCAAAAGCAGCACGGACGTCTCCGACTTCACGAGCTACAGCAAGAGTTTCCCCAAGGGACTGCACATCGCCGAGGCGGAAATGATGACGCGTAAGCTTTCACGGGCCTCCGCCGCGAAATCCGCTCCGGCGCCCGCAACGGCACCGGCCGCCGCGGCATTACCCGCAGCCGCATCGTCTGCTCTGCTCAAGCCCGGCGGGCCCTACCGCGGCTACGTCACCACCAACCTCGCGCCGGGCCAGCAGTTTCCGGCAACGTGGATCGTCAATAGGGACGGCACTGTCGATTCCACGAACGACTTTGGCGACGTCAGCCACGGCAAGCTCAACAGTGCGGATCCGAACAACATCACCAGCATGTCGATTTCGCATCTCGGCACGATGGGCGGGATTCAAAGGCGATATCCGGACGGGTCGACTAGCACCCAGGTGACTTCGCAAGGCCGGCTGGTCAACGGCGTCTTCACGGGCACGTGGCACGATAAGTTCCAAAATGGTCAGTTTCAAGTGACAGTGCCCGAGGCACAGTGACCTGCCCCGTTTGTAGGATTGAACTGACCTGGATTGCCGATTATCCCCACCTATCCCCGGGCGAAGCCGCGCTCTAACGTGGGTTGCTGACATTGAGACCGGAGCAGCTGATGCCTCGTGAGCACCAATCGATTCGAGAACTGGCTTACCAACTGTGGATAGCCCGCGGACGCGCGCGTGAGCCCGGTCGCCGCCGTCAAGCGCAACCGAACGAGAATCCGCCCGACAGCGCTGTCGCGGCACCCGAGACTCCACGGCCGCCGGGCCCGTGAGGACATGATCGGTCCTCGCCGCGGGGCCCAGATCATTGGGCGCCCGCTCGCCGGCCTGAGTGTCGTGCTGTGCGCTTGGGG
>DATMNF010000160.1:0-5868 GCA_035569355.1 Steroidobacteraceae bacterium | reverse complement strand
CCGCCACAACGCGGTGGAGCATTTGGTGTATGCGTCGACGAGCTCCGTGTACGGCGCCGGCACTCACATGCCGTTTTCCGTCGACCAGAGCGTCGATCATCCGCTGACCCTGTATGCGGCCTCGAAGAGAGCCAACGAACTGATGGCGCATTGCTATTCGTCGCTGTATGCGCTGCCGACCACGGGATTGCGGTTCTTCACGGTCTATGGACCCTGGGGCCGGCCGGACATGGCGTTGTTCTTATTCGCCAAGAATATATTGGCCGGCAAGTCCATCAATGTGTTCAATTACGGCAAACATAAGCGCGACTTCACCTACATCGACGACATCGCGGGAGGCGTGATCGCCGCTCTGGATCATACCGCTCAGCCGGATCCCGGCTGGAATTCCGACGCACCCATTCCGAGCAAGAGTCCGGCGCCTTTCCGGCTTTACAACATCGGCAATCAGCGTCGCGTGGATCTGCTGCGCTATATCGAAGTGCTCGAGGAGTGCCTGGGCCGCAAAGCGCAGATCAACCTGCTGCCCCTGCAGCGCGGCGACGTGCCCGACACCTGGGCGGATGTCGAATCGCTCACCCGGGATGTCGGCTACCGCCCCAGTATTCCCGTGGAAGAAGGCGTCAAGCGATTCGTCGACTGGTACCTCTCCTACTATGGTTAGCGCTGGTAGTTCTTCTCCAGCCAGGCCGCATAATCGCGGCCCAAGAGCGCTTGCCACCACCGAGTATTCGCCAAATACCAATCGATTGTTGTCCGAAGTCCGGTCGCAAGATCCCGCGCGGGTTCGTAACCCAATTCCGTGTGCGCCTTTGTGTAGTTGATGGCATAACGCCGGTCGTGCCCGAGGCGGTCGCGCACATGTGTTATCAAATCGGCGGCCCGTTTGGCCTGAGCGGCCGGCGATGCCGGAAACGCGGCGCGCAGTTCCTTGCGCTCGCCGATGAACTGGTCTAGCAGTCCGCACAGCGATCGCACGATCTCGATATTGGTCGTTTCGCTGTTCCCGCCGACGTTATACACCTGCCCGGCCTTTCCGCGGCGGAGCGCGAGCGCGATCGCCGCGCAGTGATCTTCGACATGCAACCAGTCCCGCACCTGCAGCCCGTCCCCGTACACCGGCAACGGCTTGCCCAGCAAAATGTTGACGATGGTGAGGGGTATCAATTTCTCCGGAAACTGATAGGGGCCGTAGTTATTCGAGCAATTGGTGATCGTGGTTTGCAGTCCAAAGGTTTCATGGTAGGCCCGGACCAAGTGGTCCGACGAAGCCTTGCTGGCCGAGTATGGCGAGTTCGGCGCATACGGGCTGGCCTCGTGGAAGGGCGGGTCCTTTGGGCTCAACGAACCGTACACCTCGTCCGTCGAGACATGATGAAAGCGGTAGGCCGGAACCAGTTTTCTATCGACCCACAGCGCTTTTGCGACCTTGAGCAGTGAGTGGGTCCCCACGATGTTGGTGCGTATGAAGTCATCCGGACCCAAGATGGACCGATCGACATGCGACTCCGCCGCGAAATGCACCAAGGTGTCGATGCGATGCTGTTCGAGCAGCGCCCGCACCGTGGCCTCATCGCAAATGTCGCCTTTCACGAAGACGTAGCGCGGGTTCTTGTCCAAGCCCGCCAGGCTATCGATATTGCCGGCATAGGTAAGGGCATCGAACACGACCACCCGCCCCTCGCGGGTCGTTGCCAGCCAGTGGCGCACGAAATTGGCGCCAATGAAGCCGGCACCGCCGGTAATGAACACGTTACGGGGTTCGAAGCTCATCCAGCATGGTCCTCAAGTTGTGGCGCCAGTGCCGCGCCGGAGCTTGGATCGCGGCTCGCGTCGATCCAGTATCGAGTACGCTGAACGCGGGCCGCCGCGCCCGTGTCGGGTAAGCGGCGCTTAGGATCGGTGTGATCGGCACCGCGCGGCTCAACAAGCCCCGCGCCAGCGCCTCATCCTGGATGGCGACGGCGAAATCGTACCAACTCGCGACGCCAAGATCGGTCCAGTGGTAGACGCCGACCGGCGCAGCCGCCTCGATCAGACCCCAGATTGCCGCGCCGAGGCTGCTCGCCCAGGTAGGCGTCCCGATCTGGTCGCAGACCACGCTGACCTGCTCTTTCTCGCGCATCAGCTTGAGCATGGTCAGCACGAAATTCCGACCCGCGGCCGCGTACACCCAGGCGGTGCGCAACACGATGCCTTCCCCGGGACCATCCAATACCCGGCGCTCTCCGCCAAGCTTGCTCATCCCGTAAACGCCCAAGGGATTGGGCGGATCTCCCGGCAGGTACGCTCGATTGGAATTGCCGTCGAACACGAAATCCGTCGATAGATGCAGCAGCCGGCACCCCGCCTTCGACGCGGCCGCCGCAAGCACGCCCACGGCGCTGTCATTGACGGCAATGGCTTGCGCCGGCTGATCTTCCGCCAAATCGACCGCCGTATAGGCGGCTGCGTTCACGACCCACTCCGCTGCGGTTTCACCGAGCGCGCGCGCGACTGCCCTCTCGTCAGCGATGTCGAGTTCGCCGCGGGTTCTCGCCACGACCTGGTGTTGCGCAGGGGCCGCTGCCACGACCGCGCGCGCAACCTGGCCGCCGCCGCCGAGCACCAGCGCTCTCACGCGAACTTCTCGATATCGGCAAAGGCCGCGCCGCGCGCATCCTTGGCGGAGAGCTTGGGAGCGACGCCCGCCGGAAGCGGCCAGCGAATACCCAAAGCGGCATCGTCCCAGGCGAGCGTACGCTCGTGCTCGGGGCTGTAGAAATCCGTGCACTTGTAGAGAAAATCGGCCGACTCAGAGGTGATCAGAATGCCGTGAGCCAGACCCGGCGGAACCCAGAGCATCCGGTGATTCTCGGCGGAGAGCTCGACGCCCCACCACGCGCCGAAGCTCGGGCTGCGGCGGCGCAAGTCGACGACCACGTCGAACACGCTTCCCAGCGCGACCCGCACCAACTTTCCCTGCGTGTGCTCGACCTGCAAATGCAGCCCCCGCAGCGTCCACCGGCTGGAGCGGCTGTGGTTGTCCTGCACGTACGTCGCATCGATGCCGGCGGCTTTGAATTTCTCTTCCTGCCAGGTCTCCATGAAGAATCCCCGGGCATCCCCGAATACTTCGGGTTCAACCAGCACCACATCGGCGATCGGCGTTTTAGTGAATTTCATGCTGCGGTCACTTCAAAACTGCGATTGTTCCTTGACGATGCGCAGCAGATACTCGCCATAGCCGCTCTTCTCCAGCGGCTTCGCCAGCTTGATCAATTCGTCGGCGCCGATGAATCCGGAGCGCCACGCGATCTCCTCGACGCACGCGACTTTCAGGCCCTGCCTTTCTTCGATGATGCGCACGAACACGCCGGCGTCGAGCAGGGAATTGTGCGTGCCCGTGTCGAGCCATGCGGTGCCGCGGCCCAGCCGTTCGACGTGCAGCTCGCCGAGCTTCAGATAGGTGCGATTGAGGTCGGTGATCTCGAGCTCGCCGCGGGCCGACGGCGTCAGAGCCTTCGCGAAGGCCGAGGCACGCCCGTCGTAGAAATAAATACCGGTGACGGCATAGTTCGAGGGAGGCGACTTCGGCTTCTCCAGGAGGTCCGTTACGCGGCCCTCGGCACTGAATTGCACCACGCCGTACCGCTCCGGGTCCTGCACGTAGTATCCGAATACCGTGGCGCCGGATGTGCGCTGCGCAGCCGACATCAAGAGCGCCGGCAGATTCGCGCCGTAAAAGATATTGTCTCCCAGAATCAGGGCCGACGGTGCGCCGTTGAGAAATGACTCGCCGAGAATCAGCGCTTGCGCAATGCCGTTGGGAACCGCCTGCACCGCATATTCGAACGACAACCCCCACTGCGCGCCCGAACCCAAGAGATCGCGGAAGGCGGCTTGATCGCGGGGCGTCGTGATGATCAGATATTCGCGAATACCCGCGGACATGAGCGCAGCCAGCGGATAGTAAATCATCGGCTTGTCGTAGACCGGCAGGAGCTGCTTGGAGAGCGACATCGTGACCGGATGCAGACGTGTACCGGCGCCGCCCGCCAAAATAATGCCTTTCCGTTGTTTCACACCGTACCTGCGTCCGTTTTGAGGGCCGTGATTATAGGGTATCGCCGCGGCCTCCCGGCCCGCCTGGGTCAGCGGTGCTTCGCCACATAGTCGATGAGCGATGCCAGTCCCGAGGCCCCATGTCCCGACGGGGCCTTGCCGCCTTTCATGTCGATTCCGATCGCGAGCTTCTTCCCCAACTCGACGCCGAACTGGTCGAAGGAGTTCACGCCCCAAACCGTGCCCTGCACGAATACACTGTGCTCGTATAGCGCCAGCAATCCGCCCAGGGTGCGCGCCGTGGTTTGCGGGTACATGAGCAAGGAACTCGGACGGTTGCCGTCGTACACCCGGTGAGGAGCGATTCGCACGATTTCCGCGGGTGCCGCGCCGGCTCTGCGCATGTCTGCCTCGACTTCCTCCAACGCGCGCCCAAAGGCGAAAGCCTGCGTCTGCGCGAAGCAATTCTGCAGAGCCAGATCCTGCGCCTCGGTGCCGCCCCACGATCCGCGCAACGGCGCGATGAAATCCAACGCCTGCGTCAGAGTTCCCTGATGCAGCATCTGAAAGAACGAATGCTGGGCATTGGAGCCTGGCTCGCCCCAGACGATGGGCGCCGTGGCAAAATCCACGCGCTCGCCGCCGAGCGAGACGGACTTGCCGTTGCTTTCCATTTCCAGCTGCTGCAGATACGCGGGCAACCGGGCGAGCCTCTGATCGTAAGGCAGTACCGCAAGCGTCGGTAATCGGAGGAAGGTTCGGTTCCACACTCCGAGCAATCCCATGAGCACGGGCAAGTTCTTCTCGTACGGCGCCTGCATGAAATGCCTGTCGATGTCGCTCGCACCCTTCAAGAATTCCTCAAATCGCTCGCTGCCGATGGTAAGTTCGGCAATCAGGCCGATCGCCGACCACACCGAATAGCGTCCGCCCACCCAATCCCACATGGTGAAGCGGTGTTCGGCGGAAATCCCGAAAGCGTCCATCGCCGCGGCATTGGTCGACACTGCCACGAAATGATTCGCAGGAGACCGCTCCCCCAGCGCGCCCACGATCCACGCCCGCGCCGCATTGGCATTCGCTTGAGTTTCCAGCGTGGTGAAGGTCTTCGAGCAGACGATGACCAAGGTTTCCGCGGGATCGATGCTGCGGGTCAAATCCTCGAGTTGAGTGCGGTCCACGTTCGACACGAAGTGCGGAGTGAGATCGCCGCTCCACTCGTGTCTGAGCGCCTCGCAGACGAGGAGCGGCCCCAAGTCCGAGCCGCCGATGCCGATGTTCACCACGTGCTTGAATCGTTTGCCCGTCACCCCGAGTTTCTGGCCCGAGCGCACCGCGGCGACGAAGCCGGCGAGCTTCTTGCGTGACTCGCGTACTTCCGCCTGAATGGCCGCGGGACCCGCGAAGTCCGAGCGCAGGGCCGTGTGCAGTACCGCACGCTGCTCGGTGACATTGATCGCATCGCCGCGAAACATCGCCTCCGTGCGCGCCGGCAGCCCCGACGCACGCGCCAGAGCGATGAGCAGCGGCAAGGTCTTGCCGGTGATGCGCTGGCGCGAAATATCGAGCAGCCAGGAGTCAAGTTCTACATGGAAGTTCTGCCAGCGCTGCGGATCAGCGGCGGTCAAATCACGCAGATGCGCGCCCGCCAATTCATCGGCATGCGCGGCAACTGCGTTCCATTCACTGAGAGGGGAATTCAACTTTGCCATGGCGATTAGCGAACCCTAAGATTGCGGGTGGTAATACCCAAGATACCATTCGACGAACCGCTTCACACCCGTTTCCAAATCGGTGCTCGGCCGGTATCCGACGTCGCGCGCC
>DATMNF010000159.1:0-7909 GCA_035569355.1 Steroidobacteraceae bacterium | reverse complement strand
TCGGCGTAATCGTTGATCGCGCAACCGGCCGAGCGCATGAGAACCGTGCCGAGCACGAAGATGATGAATATGCGGGGATTCGGTTTGCCGCGGCTGCTGATCCAGAGTGCCCACAACGTCGGCCAGAGCAGCAACCAGATGCCGATCGGACGGTCCAAGCGCATGAGGCGCGCATAATCCCGCAACCCCTCCAAGATTCTCGGCAGTTCGCGAGTGGTGAAGGGGTGGAAACGCACCCGATAGGAAATCCAGCGCCACCGCTCCGCGATCCGCTCGATCAGCTCGACCCCTGAGCGCGGCAGCCGCACGCGCAGCCCTAGGCGCGGCCCACGGCGGGCAGCCAGGCGAACTCATAGGAACCGCGCTCCACCCCGCCGATCAACCACGGGCGCACGCGCTCATCCACCGACAATTGTCCCAGGCGCTCGGCCGGGAGCCACTCAATCGAATCGGTGCGCGCCTTGCCGAAGGTAGGTCGTGTTGGAGTCATGAACATCCGGCGCTCTCGAGTCATCCGTCATTCTAACCGACGCGACCATATTGCTCCGCATGTCCCACCCATCGGCGGATGAGCGGCCCCACTTTCAGCGGCCACTCGCGGAGCATCGCTTCCGCGGCGGTCTGCACTCGGGGCAGCAAATCCGCATCGCGCAACAAATCGGCGACGCGCATTTGCGCCAGCCCCGTCTGACGCGTCCCGAGCATCTCACCGGGCCCGCGCAATTCGAGATCCCGCCGCGCGACCTCGAAGCCGTCGTTGGTGTCGCGCATCACGGCCAATCGTTCGCGCGCCAGCGGCGACAGCGGCGCACGATACAGCAAGAGGCAGGTACTGGCATGCTGACCGCGGCCGACCCGGCCCCGCAGTTGGTGCAGCTGCGCGAGCCCCATGCGTTCGGCGTTTTCGATGACCATGAGCGTGGCGTTCGGCACGTCGACGCCGACTTCGATCACCGTGGTCGCGACCAGGAGATGTATTTTGCCCTCCTTGAAGCGCCGCATGACGCCCTCCTTCGCCGACGGCGGCATGCGGCCATGGACCAGGCCCACGCAGAGTTCCGGTAGGGCGGCGGCCAGCGCCGCGGCCGTTTCCTCGGCGGCTTGATACGGCATCTCCTCGGATTCATCGATGAGCGGGCAAACCCAGTACGTTTGCCGTCCCTCGAGGCAGGCCGTTCGAATTCGCTGCACCACCTCGTCACGGCGCGAATCGGCCAAGACCACGGTCTTGACCGGCGTGCGCCCCGGCGGGAGCTCATCGATCACCGAAACGTCGAGGTCGGCGTAGGCAGTCATTGCCAGGGTGCGCGGAATGGGAGTGGCGGTCATGATCAACTGATGCGGCTGATGGCCCAGCGACGCGCCCTTTTCGCGCAGACTCAAGCGTTGATGCACGCCGAAACGATGCTGTTCATCGACGATGACCAAGGCGAGCCGGGAGAATTCGACGCTCTCTTGAAACAGCGCGTGCGTTCCGACGACGAGGGGCGCGTGGCCTGCGCGGATTCCCTCCAGCACGGCGCTGCGCGCTTTGCCGGTCTGCCGTCCGGTCAAGAGCGCCACGGGCACGTTCAAGGGCTCGAACCAGCGCCGGAAATTCTGGGCATGCTGATCGGCCAAGAGCTCCGTCGGCGCCATCAGCGCGACTTGCCGGCCGATTTCGACCGCCCGCGCTGCGGCCAACGCGGCTACCAGGGTCTTTCCGCACCCCACGTCGCCTTGCACCAGCCGCAGCATCGGTTTGCCCTGCTCGAGGTCCCCTTCGATCTCGATGAGCGCCCGCTCCTGCCCCTTCGTCAAGCGAAACGGCAGCGCCGCCAGCAAGTTCGCCTTGAGGGCGCCTTTCGCATGCAGCGGCCAACCGGGATCGCTTTGTATGCGCTGTCGCAACAGCTTGAGCGACAACTGATGCGCGAGCAGTTCCTCGAAGGCCAGGCGCCGCTGCGCAGGATGCCGCCCGATCGATAACAAATCCACGGGAGCATCGGTCGGCGGGCGATGCACGTAGTGCAGGGCATCGCTCAAAGACGGCATGCGCGAACCGGCCAACACGGACGGCGGCAGCCAGTCCTCGATTTCGCCGGTGGCGGTCTGATCGAGCGCATGGCCAACCACCACCCGCAAGCGCCCTTGGGTCACGCCCTCGGTACTGGGATAAATCGGCGTGAGATGATCTTCGGCCTGAACGCGCGCGGCCTGATCGATGCGCCGATATTCCGGGTGCACGATTTCCAGGCCTTTCGGGCCGCGGCGCGCCTCGCCGAAGCAGCGGACGCGCGCTCCGCGCGCAAGACCATGCTGCTGCTGTGCCGTGAAGTGGAAAAAACGCAGCGTCAGAAAACCGGAACCATCGGCAATCTTGCACAGCATCTGGCGCCGGCCGCGGAACACCACTTCGGTGAGCAGCACTTCGCCCTCCACGGCCGCCCGCTGTCCGGCCCGCAGCTCTCCCAAGGGCACGACTCGCGTGCGGTCCTCGTAGCGCAACGGCAGCAGGAACAAGAGATCCTGGGTGGTTTCAATGCCGAGCGCGCGCAGCTTGACGGCGAGCGAATCGCCGACGCCGCGCAATACCGTGACCGGCCTATGCTTGGTCGACGGGGGCTCGATCACAGAGCGACGATGCACTCCACCTCGACCTGGGCTCCACGCGGCAGCGCAGCCACGCCGACGGCGGCCCGCGCGGGATAAGGCTCGCGAAAGTACTCGGCCATGACCTTGTTGACGAGCCCGAAGTGAGAAAGGTCGACCAAAAAAACCGTCGCCTTGACGACATCGTCGAAGCTCGCGCCCGCGGCCGCGACGATGGCCTTCAGGTTCTCGAACACCTGCCGCACCTGCGTTTCCGTGTCGCCCGCGACCAATTCCTTGGTCTTGGGGTCAAGAGGAATCTGGCCGGACACCCAGATGGTGTTGCCCACGCGTACGGCCTGCGAGTAAACGCCGATGGCGGCGGGGGCCCCGGGAGTCGAAATGATTTGTTTGCTCATGAGTTCAAGCCAGGGTACGAAATACGCGCTGCACGTCCGGCATGCGGCGGATCGTCTTGATGACTCGCGCCAGATGCTTGCGATCGCGCACCTGGAGCTGGAATTTGAGAGAAGAGCTGTTCACGTCGCGTTCTTCCAACGACACCTGGTCGATATTCGTTTCGGTTCCGGCAATGCTGGAGGCGACGGCCGCCAACACGCCCACCCGGTTGTTGATTTCAAGTTGGATCTCAGTGCCGAACAACCGGCCTTCGGTGGCTTCCCATGCCACCGACAACCACTTTTCCGGCTGTTTACGGTACTCCGCGAGATTACCGCAATTCTGCCGGTGAATCATTACGCCGCGGCCCGCGCTCAAATAAGCCATGATGGGATCGTTCGGGATTGGAAAGCAGCAGCGTGCGTACGTCACCAAGAGCCCTTCCGTGCCGGCGATCATCAAGGGTCCCGGGTGAGCGCCGACGTGCTCCGCGCCGTCGCGCGCCGGTTGCAAACGCCGCGCGACCAGCGGAGCGAGGCGCTCGCCCAGGCCGATCTTCTCGTACAGCTCGGCGGCGTCCTTCAAGTTCAATTCCTTGACCACGGCGTCGATTTCCGCCGCCGGGATTTTTTTCAGCGTGAGCGAGAATTCTTCGAGCGCCAGGTCGAGCAGGCGGCGGCCGAGTTCCAGGGCCTCGCCGCGCTTGAGGTTCTTCAGGTAGGTCCTGATCGCGGCGCGCGCCTTCGCCGTCACCAGGAAGCTCGACCAGGACGGGTTCGGCGTCGCCCCTTTCGCCGTGATGATCTCCACCGTCTGCCCGTTGCGCAAAGGAGTTCGCAGCGGGACCAGGCGCCGATCGACCTTGGCGGCCACGCAGCGATTGCCGACATCGGTGTGAATGGCGTAGGCAAAATCCACCGTGGTGGCGCCGCTCGGCAGGCGCAATATTTTTCCCTTGGGTGTAAATACGTAGACCTTGTCCGGGAACAGATCGACTTTGACGCTCTCCAGGAATTCCTCGGAGCTGCCGCCTTCCTGAATCTGCACCAGGCTCGCGAGCCACTCGCGCGCGCGATCGTGTTCGATGCCGCCGAAACTATCCCCGCCGGATTTGTACTTCCAATGCGCGGCTATGCCGGACTCCGCTACGCGATGCATTTGCTCGGAACGAATCTGCACTTCGATGGGTATGCCGTTGGGCCCGAACAATGTCGTGTGCAGCGACTGGTAGCCGTTGACCCGCGGTATTGCGATATAGTCCTTGAAGCGTCCCGGCATCGGCTTGTAGACGCTGTGCACCTGGCCCAGCGTTCGGTAGCAGGTGTCGGCGCTGTCGACGATGATGCGAAAGCCGTACACGTCGACCATCTCGTTCAAGGAGATTTTCTTGTTCTGCATCTTCTTGTAGATGCTGTAGAGGTGCTTTTCGCGGCCCTCCACCTCCCCTCCGATCCCTGCCTTCTTCAACGTGGCCTTGAACGTCTCGGCGATCTTGCCGATGAATTCTTTTTGATTGCCGCGCGCCCGCTTCAATTCTTTCTCGAGCACTTTGTAGCGGTACGGGTACAGCGCCCTGAAACCGAGGTCCTCGAGCTCGAGCTTGACGGCATAGAGGCCGAGGCGCTCGGCGATCGGCCCGTAGATTTCCAAGGTTTCGCGCGCGCTGCGGCGGCGTTTGATCGGCGGCATCACTCCCAAGGTGCGCATGTTGTGCATGCGATCCGCGAGCTTGACCATGATGACGCGGATGTCGCGCACCATCGCCAGCAGCATCTTGCGGAAGCTCTCGGCTTGAGCTTCCTGACGATTCTTGAACTGAATCTGATCCAGCTTGCTGACGCCGTCCACCAGCTCGGCCACCACCTGCCCGAAGATCGATGCGATCTCGGCCTTGGCGGTCGGGGTGTCTTCAATGACGTCGTGCAAGATCGCCGCGACCAGCGTGTCGGCATCCAAGCGCAAATCGGCGAGGATATCGGCCACCGCAACCGGATGGGTGATGTAAGGTTCGCCCGATACGCGCTTCTGGCCGCGGTGCCTTTCCGCACCGAACTCGTACGCTTCGCGTACCCGCTCGACTTGCGCCGGCGACAAATACGCTTCGAGTTTATCTAGGAGCTGACTGATCCCGGTGGAGCGTCTTCCACCGGGTAAGAAACCAAGTATGGAAGACGCATAGTCCATCGTCGCGCGTCAGATGGCCGGTCTTGGTCAGTCCCCAAGGCCGAGCTGCGGCGCACGAAAATCCGACGGCATGTCCAGCTCGTTCACCGGCTGCTGCACCGGTTCTTCGGGCTCTTCCAACATCTCGAGCGTGATATTTCCGGCGGCGATCTCGCGCAGCGCCACCACAGTCGGCTTGTCGTTCTCCCAATCCACGGTCGCTTCCGCACCGTTTGCCAGGCGCCTGGCGCGCTTTGCGGCCAACAGCACCAGGTTGAATAGATTGGGTTCGTTCTGCAGGCAGTCTTCGACTGTGATACGCGCCATACTTGAGGTTCCGTTAAAGGGATTACAAGGATAGCAGAAACCCTTAAGGTCCGGCCAATTGTGAAAGGTCGGGCCAACTGCGAAAAGTCGGGCCAAGTGTGACGCGACAGGCGCCGGCGCTCCCGATTGGTGCGCCGACGTCGCTGCCGAGCTTACTGCGCCGGCGCTATTTGGTGCCGCCCAACAATTCCGCCGCCAGCCGCGCCACCTCGGGCCTATCCTTGCCCAAGTGGCTGCCGCGATCCTCCACGATGGCGAGCAAATCGTCGAGCGCTTGCTCGAAGCGATCATTGATGACGACCTGATCGAATTCGGCCCAATGCGCAATATCCTGCGCGGCATCCTCGAGCCGGCGCTTGATCACCGCATCCGTGTCGGTGCTCCGTGCCTTCAGTCTCTCCTCCAAGGAGCTGCGCGACGGCGGCAGAATGAAAATGCTCCGTGCCTCGGGCAGGCGGGCTCGCACTTGCCGCGCGCCTTGCCAATCGATCTCCAATAACAGCTGCTCGCCGTTCGCGAGCGCCTCCTCGACGGCGCGCACCCCCGTGCCGTAGCAATTGTCGAAAACTTGCGCGTGCTCGAGAAATTCCCCCTTCGCGGCCATCTCGGTAAAGCGTTCCATGGTCACGAAATGGTAGTCGCGCCCGGGAACCTCGGTCGGCCGCGGGCGGCGCGTGGTATAGGACACGGAAAAGCGAATTCGCGGCTCGCACTTCATCAACGCCTTCACCAGGCTCGTCTTGCCGGCACCCGACGGCGCCGAAACCACGTAGAGGCGGCCGCGCTGCATCGATCGCTACTCGATGTTCTGCACTTGCTCGCGCATCTGCTCGATCAACACCTTCATGTCGACGGCCGCACGGGTGGTTTCGATGTCTTGGGACTTCGACGACAGCGTGTTGGCTTCGCGATTCAGTTCCTGCATCAGAAAATCCAGCCGCCGCCCCGCGGCCTCCTGTCCGCCGAAGGTCTTGCGCACTTCCGTGACGTGGCCGCGCAGGCGATCGATTTCCTCGTCCACGTCCATCCGCTGCGCCAGAATCGCGAGTTCCTGCTCGATCCGCCCGTGGTCGACGTCGCTGATCAGTTGAGCGATCCGTTCGAGCAACTTCGCGCGCATGCGCGCGCGCACCTCGGGCAGCCGGTCCGTCACGCGCGCGGCGAATTCGATCAGGCCGGCGCAGCGCTGCTCCAGCCCGTCGCGCAGGCGCGCCCCCTCGCTGTCGCGAAAGCGCGCGAGCTCCGCCAGCGCCTCCCCGAGCAGCAGGTGCGCGGCGGCGATCATGGGCGCGTGGTCGCGGCTCGAGTCCCGGATGACGCCTGGCCAGCGAAGCAGCTCCAGCGCATCGATGCGTGCGGCGGCCCCGGCCCTCGCGGCAATCTCCAGCGCCCGGTGCGTGAGGCTGGCCAAGAGCTCAGCGTCGACCTGGAGCGAGTCCGCCGTTACCGCGGGGCGGAAGTGCAGGGAACACTCGACTTTGCCGCGGCGCACGGAGGCGGCGATGGCCTGGCGGTACTCCGCCTCGCCAATCCTGAACTCCTCCGGCAACCGACAGCCGATTTCCAGAAAGCGATGATTGACCGTCTTCAATTCCCAAGCCAACAATCCCCAAGGGAACTGGCGCTCGCGTCGCGCAAAGCCGGTCATGCTACGAATCATAGGGGTCTGCGCTAGAATCGGCCATAATCCTTGCGTGCAAGTTTAACAGAAGCCTTAGGAGCTGACGTTGCAGATCGAGACCGCGGATGTCAGCCTCATCGGCCATCGCGAAGAAAATCAGGACCGAGTCGCGGTGGCGGCCGCCGATCACGCCGTGCTGTTGGTCGTGATCGATGGAATGGGAGGCCATGCGGAAGGCGCGCGCGCCGCCGAAACGGCGCTCGCCACGCTGCTCGAAGCGTTCTGGCAAGCGCCGCATCCCGTCTTCGATCCGCTGGGCTTCTTGCACCTGTCCTTGGGCCGCGCACACGAAGAAGTCGTGAAGCTCGGAGTGGGCTTGAGCGTCGAAGCGCGCCCGCGCGCGACCTGCGCACTGTGCCTGGTGCAAGATTCCGCGGCCTACTGGGCGCACGTCGGCGACAGCCGCGTGTATCAATTGCGCCAGGCCCAGGTGCTCGAGCGCACCCGCGATCACAGCCACGTCGAGGTGCTGCTGCGCGAGGGCTTGATCACCGAGGCCGAAGTTCACGGACACCCGATGCGCAACTACGTCGAGTGTTGTCTCGGCGGGGACGCGGCACTGCCCGAGATGACCATCTCGACGCGGCGCAAGCTCAAATCGGGCGACGTGCTGCTCTTGTGCACGGACGGCCTGTGGGCGAACTTGCGAGATCAGGATTTCGTGCGTTTCGCGCAGAGCGCCGGCAAACCGTTGCGTGAGTCCCTGACCGATCTTGGGACCCAGGCGGTCGAGGCCTCCGCACCGTACAGCGACAACACCAGTGCGGC
>DATMNF010000158.1:0-4880 GCA_035569355.1 Steroidobacteraceae bacterium | reverse complement strand
CTACTCGGAGCTGTGGATCGAAGGCCGCTGGGTCAAGGCCACCCCCGCGTTCAATTTGAGCCTGTGTTCGAAGTTCGGCGTTCTGCCGCTCGAGTTCGATGGGCGCACGGATTCCCTGTTTCACCCGTTCAAGGCGGACGGCACCCTGCACATGGAATATGTGCGGGATCGAGGTACGTTTTCCGACATCCCTTTCGAGCTGATCAGCTCCACCTGGGCTGCGCAAAGAAAACAGACGGCGGGGTATCTCGATGAGAAACTGGAGGGAGATTTCGGCGAAGACGGAGCGCGCGAGCGCGCCGGCACGGAACGCTGGTGAGCGCGGCGGCCGCCTCCCTGCCCTTGCCGAGCTCGGTGCAGGGGCTCAAGGTCGTGGACCTCGGGCTCGGTCTGACTGCGGCGCTGATCGCGAAGCACTTCGCGGAGCTCGGCGCCCGGGTCTCCCGGATCGAACCCTCCGGAGGCGATCCGTTCTACGACGTGTACCCGGCTTACCGGCATTGGCGTCGTCGTGAGCTGCGAGAGTCGGCGGATCGCACCGAATCGATTCTCGAGAATGCAGACCTTTGCATCCTCGGCGGTGAGGACTTTCCCGGCATCACGCACGAACAGAATGCGGAATCGCTTTCCGTTCGCTACCCGCGGCTGATCGTTCTACGGATCCTGAGCTATCCGGACGACGAGGCTCGGCGGCGTCCCGCAGTCGACCTGCTGGTACAAGCGCGCACCGGCATGGTGTATGAGCAGTTCTCGGGAAGACCCATCGCGGCATCGATTCCGCTGACCGGATACGGCGCCGCCTTGCAGGGATTGATCGGGAGCTGGGTGGCGTTGATCGAGCGGGAGCGCAGCGGGCTTGGCCAAATTGTCACCGTCTCGCTCGCTGCCGGTGCGGCGATGTTTTGGGGGCCCTTTTGGATGAAGGCGGAGAAGGCCGACGCAGGGTTCATGGGCATCACGCCGCGCGACGTACGCCACCTGATTTTGCGGTGCGCCGGCAATGAATACGTGCATCTGACGTTCGGCGTGCCGGGCGCCCTCGCCAAGGCCTATAAGGTGCTCGGCATCACCGATCCCATCGATCCCATCGACCGCGGCATGCCCGACCCGGCGCGCGGAGCGGCGAACTTCTACGGAAATTTCGACTTGTTGAATTCGTTCGCTCATCGCCGCACCCGTCCCAATCTGATTCGCGCGCTGCGCGAGGCCGGAGTTCCGGCGGAAGCGGTCCTCGCGCCGGGCGATTGTTGGAGCGATGCGCAAACCCGCATCAATAGGATCATCGAGCAGGACGAAACCGGCTGGAGCGTGGTTGGGAACCCGCTGGGGTTTGCGGAATCGGCAAGGAATGCCGCGCGTGCGCCGAAGGTAGGCGATCCGTCGGCTCATCCGCTCGCCGGAATACGCGTGATCGACTTCGGCATCTTTGTAGCGGGTCCTTATGCGTCGAAGCTGTTGGCCGATTACGGTGCCGACGTCATTCAGGTGGAACCGCCGACGGGCCGCTCGACGCTGAGTGGGGAACGAACCATCATCAGCGCAAATCACGGCAAGCGGAGTATTTGCATCGACGCCAAATCCGAAGCCGGGCGCGCCCTCGTCGCGCTGCTGTGCAAGGACGCGGACGTCGTGTCGCACAATTTCAGGCCCGGCGTCGGCGATCGGCTGGGCCTCGATCGGTGTTCGTTGCGCGCCCTCAATCCTGCGGTGGTGACCCTGGAGACCACCGCGTACGGCGCGACCGGTCCCAAGTCCCTCGCGCCGGGTTTCGATATGGTCATGCAGGCGCATTGCGGCCTGGAGTATCGCGCGGGCGGTGCGGGCAATCCCCCGCTTTGCTGCCGCTCGCCGCTGGTCGATTTCGCAACCGGCGCGATCGGCGCCGTCGGCGTTTTGGTCGGCCTCTGGGAGAGGCTGAAGAGCGGCCGGGCGCTCGCCGTCGAGACCAATCTCCTGAACGTCGGCACCCATATGTTATCGGAACTCATCCGTGCGCCCGATGGATCTTTGCATGGGGCACTCTCCTTGGACCACACGCAGACAGGTTTCAATCCGGCCGAGAGCCTGTATCAAACCGCGGACGGTTGGATCGCCATCGCCGCAAGATCGAATTCCATGGCCGCCGCGCTCTCGCAGGTGTTGGAGATTCAGTTGCCCGCTGGACGCGCGGCTTGGGGCGACGCTGAGCATGCGCATATCGCTTCGCGCACCGCTTCATGGGCATCTCAGCGCCTGCTCGACAAGTTGCAGGCGGCGGGCATCTGGGCGGAAGCATGCGCCCGCGATGCGTGGGAATCGGGATTGGGAGGCGGCATCGTGCGTACCATGAAGGATGAACGATACGGCCAGGTCGTTCATTGCATCGGGCCGCTGGTTCAGTTCTCGCGGAGCAAAACGGTTCGCGCGTCTCGGCTCACCTCGGAGCCGGGGCAGGACACGCGGGAGGTACTCGCGGAGCATGGCATAAGGCAGGGACTGGACGCCGAAGGCCGCTAGGTTCAATATTAGAACATTAGCGTTTAGTACGCGCGCAAATCAATTCGGGCTCGGCCACACGGAGGCTCCATGAAGGAATTCAATTTGCTGATCAACGGCCGCTTGACCCCGGGCGCCCTCACGATGAATGTGGTCAACCCGGCAACGGGCGAGCCCTTTGCAGAAAGCCCGCGCGCGGATGCCAAGCAGCTGGACGCCGCGGTGCAGGCGGCAAAAGCCGCCTTTCCCGCCTGGTCGAGGCTCGACGTGGCCGCCCGCCGGGCGAAAATCATGGCCATTGCCGACGGGATCGAGGGCCGCCTCGACGAGCTGGCGCGCCTTCTGACGGCCGAGCAAGGTAAACCGCTACGCGAAGCAATGGGAGAAGTTGGCGGCGCCGCCGCAATCCTTCGAATATTGGCGTCCTTGGAACTGCCCAGCAAGGTGCTGTTGGACGATGCGAAAGAGAAGATCATCGAACATCGAACCCCGCTCGGCGTCGTGGCGGCGATCACTCCCTGGAACTATCCAATGTCCATTTTGGTGATCAAAGTGGCGCCCGCACTGCTCGCGGGAAACACCGTGGTGGCGAAGCCCGCGCCGACGACGCCGCTCACGACCTTGCGTTTTGCGGAAATCTGCAACGAGCACCTTCCGCCGGGCGTATTCAACGTGATAACGGACCAAAACGACTTGGGCGCACTGCTGACCAAACATCCGGACGTCGCCAAGATCTCGTTCACGGGATCGACGGCAACCGGCAAGAAGGTCATGGAGAGCGCCGCCGGTTCTCTGAAGCGCGTGACCCTCGAACTCGGCGGTAACGATGCGGCGATCGTCTTGGACGACGTGGATCCGAAAATCATCGCGCCGAAGTTGTTCGCGGGCGCCATGCTGAATTCGGGTCAGGTGTGCCTCGCGATCAAGCGAATCTATGTGCACGAGTCTCAATACGAGTCGATCTGCGGCGAGCTTGCCGAACTCGCCGACGCGGCGGTGGTCGGGAATGGTATGCGCGATGAGACTCAATATGGACCGCTGCAGAACAAAACCCAGTTCGAGAAGGTCGGCGCGCTGATGGAGCAAACTCACCGCGATGGGCAGTTCATCGCCGGCGGCCGCATTGGCGACGGACCGGGCTATTTCATCCGGCCGTCGATCGTGCGGGACATTCCCGACGGCGCGAGACTCGTCCGAGAGGAACAGTTCGGCCCCGTAGTCCCCGTGCTGCGATACAAACATGTCGATGAGGCGATCGCGAGAGCCAACGACACGACGTACGGCCTCGGCGGTACGGTCTGGTCAGCCGATCCCGAGCGTGCGTTGGAGGTCGCCATGAAGGTCGACTCCGGCATCATGTGGGTCAACCAGCACATGAACTTTCACATGGATATTCCGGCCGGAGGCGCCAAGGAATCCGGCATCGGCGCGGAGCTTGGTCTGGAGGGTCTTGCGGAGTTCAGCCAGAACCACATCGTTTACGTGGCCAAGTAGGGCTCGAGTTCCGCGATTTGCCGCTCACGACGCCGGCGGATCGGCTTGCGCAGCAATTCGTTGCGCCTGGCGCAGATGCGGAATATCCAGCATCTGCCCGTCCAAGGCCAGCGTGCCGACCCCCGGGTTTGCGTCGAACAGCGCGATGACGCGCCGCGCGTGCGCCAGCTCCTCCGCACTCGGCGTGAAGCACTCGTTGATCACGGCCACCTGATCGGGATGGATCGCAATTTTGCCGCTGAAGCCGTCGCGGCGTGCGAGAGCGCAGGCGGCCCGCAAGCCCGCCGTGTCGCGAATGTCCGCGAACAGCGTGTCGATCGCCGGCACGCCGGCTGCATGGGCGCCGAACAGACAGAGCGAGCGGGCAAGCTGGTACGGGTGCGTCCAGCTGCCGTCGTCCTGCTTGTTCGTCGCCGCCCCGACCGCCGTGCTGAGATCCTCTGCGCCCCAAGTAAGTCCCGCAAGGCGGCTTCCGCAGCGCGCGAATCCGCCGATGGAGAATATGGCCTGCGGCGTTTCGGTGGCGACCGGCAATATTTTCGTCGTACCGGGTTCCAGGTGATGTTGCGCCTCGAACGCATCCAAATAGTGGGATAACCGGATGAGATCGTCCGGCGAGCGGGTCTTCGGCTGAATGATGCCGTCGGGACGCGCGCTCATCACCGCCGCGAGGTCGGTCATTGCCTCCCGCAGGTCCACGGGATTGATGCGCACCCAGAGTTGGGTCGCGCCGCGCTCGGCAGCATTCTCGAGGTATGCCTTGACCCTCTCGCGCGCGACCGGCTTTTGCGAAGGCGCGACGGAATCCTCCAGATCGAGAATGAGTACGTCGGCCTTCACCCCGGCGCTCTTGGCGAGCTTGCGTTCGCTGTCACCCGGCACGAACAACAGCGAACGCAGTCTCATCGCTT
>DATMNF010000157.1:0-9412 GCA_035569355.1 Steroidobacteraceae bacterium | reverse complement strand
CCTGCATCAACAACGCCGGGCCTGGTTTGGGGCTGGTGGGTCCGGGAAGCAACTATGGGGTGCTCAGCGATTTCCAAACCTGGGTGTGCTCCGGAGCCATGCTGCTCGGCCGGCTGGAGGTTTTCACCATCCTTGTGTTGTTTACTCCCACTTTGTGGCGAAAATAGCCCCGCCGCTTTCCTCGCAGAGCCACTCTCTGTGAGTTTATTCGATAGTGGGAATGGATGTGCATTCTGAGCGTCTTATACCTGTCTCGGTGGAGTGCAAATACCCAAGGAATGGGGTGTCGGGCCCAGGACTCTTTCAAACCCAGTCTTTCGCCAATCTTTTGCCGGCGAAAAACAATAGCGCTGCGGCCATCAAGTAGAAGCCCGTGCCTGCCAAAATGGCGTAGCGCAATGATTCCGCGCCGAAGCGCACGCGCATGGAGTCCGATACCAAGCCGATCAGCGTGGTGCCAAGCCCGATTCCGATCAGGTTGTTGATGAACAAGAAAAGCGCCGCGGCGGTGGCTCGCATGTCCGCCGGGACGATGTGCTGGATGGCCGCCAGCACGGGCCCCAACCACAGCAATCCGAGCGCGGTCGGCACCAGCAGCACCGCGAGGCTGATCCAGAGCGTCGTCGACAGAACTCCGACCGCATAGAAAGGCACGGTCGCGAGGAAGGCAAAGGCGGGAATGAAGGCGTACATCGCCCGCCGCTTTTCGCCATACCTATCGGCGAGGGCGCCGCCCAACCAGATGCCGATCAAGCCGCCGATAAGCACGAGTCCGCCGAAGCCCAAAGAGGCGTGCAGCAGGCTCAAATGGAAGCTTCGCACCAGGAACGACGGCGCCCAGAAAAACAGGCCATAGCCCATCATGGATGCGCAAGCCGCACCGAGGGACAGTCCCCAGAAACTCGGTTTACCCGACAGCACGGCGACGACCGCGAGCAGGGAAGGAGCGCTTGCTGCGCCCGGGCTGCTCGTCTGATCGCGTTTTGCATGCGGGGGATCCAGTCCGGCGCGCTTCGGTTCGCGCACCGTGTATTTCAAGAGCGGCGTGATCAGGAGGCCCGCAACCCCGACGATGAAGAACGCCACGCGCCAGCTCACGAGACTGGTGATGAAGCCGCCCAGGACGATCCCTAAGGCGCTGCCGATGGGAATGCCGAAGGAATACACGGAGAGCGCCCGCGCCCGCTCCTTGGGGGGAAAGTAATCGCAGATCAAGGAATAAGCAGGCGCGACGCCGCCAGCCTCGCCGACGCCGACGCCCACGCGCGCCATGAAGAGCTGTGCGAAGCTCTGCGTGAGTCCGCACGCTGCGGTCATCAGGCTCCACAACGCGAGCGCCGCGGTCATGATCAGGGTTCTGCTGACTCTGTCGGCCAGCCGGGCGATCGGTATCCCAAGAAACGTGTAGAACAAGGCGAACGCGAGACCGCCCATCAGTCCGAGTTGAGAGTCGCTCAAATGCAGTTCCGCCTTGATCGGGACGGCGAGGATACCGACGATCTGGCGGTCGATGAAGTTGAAGGTGTAGACGATGACCAGGACGCCGAGCACGTACGAGCGGTAGGCCAGGGATGCCGTCTGCTCCGCGTCCGGGATGCGGTGTGCGCCTGCGCGGGTGACGCCGGCGTAGCTCACACGGGCGGCACGGACAGGGTTCGCGACAGAAAGAGGTCAAGGGCCGCGATGCACTCGGGCTCGTCGAGCAGAGGCACGTGCCCCCGATTCGCGACCTCCAACTGCTGCAGCCGGGGATTTTCGCTTTTCATGCGTGAGAAAGTGGCGGCGCTCAGAATGTCGGAGCGCGCACCGCGAATAGCGAGCATCGGTATGTCGAGCAGCGCTTTCCACAGCGGCCACAGGTCGAGCGTCGCCGCAGGCGCCGCCCGAATGGCGTCCCCGATGCCCGGATCGGCGTCGGGCACGACGCCACCCGCAGCGTCCTCGCGATACCCGCGCCTCGCCAGCACCTGCCAGCGGTCGAGTGCGAGATCCGGCCAAGCATCGCCGTAGACCGCGCGAGTCTGAGCGACCGCCTCGTTCCAGGTGCGCGCGGGCGGAAGCCGGCCCGCATATTGTTTGATGCGCTCGATTCCTACGGGATCGATTTCGGGTCCGACATCGTTCAGGACGATAGCGGCGACGCGGGCGGGTTCGCTGAAACCAAGCATCATCGCGAGCATACCGCCGAGCGATGTGCCGATGATGGCGACGCGCGGCGCCCCCAGAGAGTCGAGCAACCCCAGGATGTCTTTAACATAGACCGCGGGCTGGTAGTTCTGCGGCTGCGGATCGCGCGCCGAGAAACCCCGCCCGCGCAAATCGGGAACGATGACGCGATAACGACGGTCGAGGTGCGGAGCCAGATCCTCGAAATCCCGGCTGTTGCGCGTCAATCCGTGCAGACACAGGACGGTGGGCGCGCCGCCCCGCGGCCCCTCGTAGAGGCGCGCGTACAGCTCGAGAGCGTCGTGGCTGCGCCAGGCAATCTCCGTGTACGGGTGAGGCAATCGACCCTCCTTAATTGACGTTCGCGTCCCGAGATGACGGCGTCCCGAGATGACGGCCGCGTCATGGGATCACGGCCGCGTCAGTGGACGAGATCCGCAAGCTCGTGCCGCAATTCGCGCTTCAGGACTTTGCCGTTGGCATTGCGCGGCAGGCTGGCCCGGAATACGACGCCGCGGATCCGTTGCTGCTTGCCGACTCGCGCATTGGTCCATTCGACGAGTGATTCTGCCACGAGCGGCGGGTTCTGCGCCGCTACGACCACTGCAACCGGCGTCTCGCCCCACTGAAGACTGCGCACGCCGACGACCGCAACGTCCGCAACGCCGGGGTGGGCGCGCATCACCGCTTCGATATCCGCCGGATAGATGTTTTGACCGCCTGACAGGATCATGTCCTTCTTGCGATCCACGACGTAGAGAAACCCGTCGGAGTCGAGCCGCCCAATATCGCCGGTGCGCAGCCACCGCGCGCCATGAGGGTCGGTCCACGTCACCTCGCTGCTGGCGGCATCGTTGCCGTGATAGCCGGCCATCAAAAGCGGACTCGAGCCGACGATCTCGCCGGTCTCGCCTCGGGGCACTTCCCGGTCGTCCTCGCCGATGATGCGAAGATCCGTGCCGAGAAACGGCTTGCCGACCGACGAAATCTTGCGCTCGAAGTCCTCCGGCGCAAGGATGGTGCACACCCCCTCGGTGAGACCGTACAGCTCGATGAGCCGGCAATCGAAGCGCCGAGGGAAGTCCCGCTTGATGTCCAGCGGCAGAGGCGAGCCGCAACACATCAAGGTGTCGAGGCTCGTGAGGTCATGGCGATCAAGATCGGGCAGCGCGAGGAGGCGCTCGAGCTGAAGGGGTACGAACGTCCCGTGGCTCACCCGCGCGTCCGCGATCAACTCGACCGCGGCCGCGGCATCGAAGTGTGGCATCACCACCAACGTGCCCCCGACGAAAACGGTGCATAGCATGGCGACCCAAGTGATGTTCGAGAACAGTCCCAAGGAACACAGCGTCACGCAGTCGCCGCGGTAGCGAAGCACCGACGCGAGGTCGGCTGCCCACTGCATGCGGCAAGCATGGGTATGCACGATGCCCTTGGGTTGCCCCGTGGTGCCCGAGCTGTAGATGATGTTGCAGTCCTGTTCGGGCGCCACGATCCGCTGCCATTCCGGGGACTGCGCGCCGAGCCAAGCGTTGAATTCGGTCCACCCTTGAGCGGTCCACCCTTGAGTCGCGCAGTGCAAGCCCACGCGCACGGCGCCGGCGATGCGCTCGGACGTCGCGCGAAGCGCATCGATGCGTCGGCAGTGCGGCCCGGAGGCAAAGATGGCGCGGGCATTCGCGTCCTCGATCATCCTTGCCACCGCGCCGTCGCTGATGGAGACGTTGAGGGGCACTGCGACGCCGCCGTGGCGCAGAATGCCAAACAACAGGATCAACATCTCCAGACTGCTGTCCATGAGCACGGCGACCCGATCTCCGTCGCGCACGCCCAACCCCTCCAACCCGTTGGCCGCGCGCGCCGTCTCGCGTTCGAACTCGAGCCAGGTGAGGCGCCGATCACCTTCGATGAGTGCCGTGCGCGCGCCCCGCCATTTTCCGTGCAGAGCAACCAGGTTGGGCATCGTGACCACCGGCGCCTGGAACCAGGTCATTGGCTGATTCGCTCAGAAGTGGTACTGCGCCGTGACCTGGTAGGTGCGCGGCGGACCGTAGAAGCCGATCTGGCTGACGTTGGCAAGCAGCCCCGTGCCCGTGCCGCCGAAATCATATCCCGCCACCCGATACCAGCGGTCGAGCAAGTTCTTGCCATCGAGGGAGACGCGCCAAGTGCCTCCCGTGGTCGTGAACGCGAGCCCCGCATCGACGAGCCCGTATGAAGGCTGATCCGTGACGCTGGCAGTCGTGTTCGCCACCTTGATGAAGCTGCGCCAATCCCAACCGACGCGCGCCAACAGCGATCCCGACGGCAGGTCCCAGGTGTACCCAGCCTTGGTGGCAACGGTCCAGGTCGGCGCATTGACGGGTCGGTTCAGGTCGGCAATGTTCAGCGGGGGCGAATTGGCCGTGCAGCCGGGAGTCAAGGCGCTGCAGCCGATCAGGAAGTCTTGGTAGTACGAGTCGAGGTAGCCTATGTTCAGACCCAAGGTGAGTGCCTTGATCGGCCGCCATGCGGATTCGATTTCGGCGCCCTGGTTGATCTGCTTGCCGGCGTTCAACACCGCGGTGACGTTCTGCGGAATGCCTCCGGCGACGACGAACTGTTGCACGCCGATCTGCGCGTTCTTGTAGGGATCGTAGAACAGCGTCAGGTTCAGCTGCAGCGTATCGCCGAGCAGCGTCGATTTCACGCCGAGTTCGTAGCTATCCGCGGTTTCGGAGCCGTAGCCATTCTTGGTCGCTGGATATAACGCCGCATTGCCGCGCATGTCGAAGCCGCCGCTCTTGAAGCCTCTGCTGTAGGAAACGTATCCCATCACCTGCGGCGTAAAATGGTAGTCGACGCCGAGGCGGGGCGATACGTTGGAGAAGGTGCGGCTGTTCGCGTAGTCCGTGACGATTCCGGAGGAACCTACCGGGAACGGGAAAAAACCGGTGGGCGGCTTGGATGGGTCGAAGAACGTTTCGTTGCCGAGCAGCTGGACCGGCGCGATGCTCGCGTACTGAGCTTGATAAACCGACGCAGTCTTGCGGTCCTGGTTCCAGCGCACGCCGGCATCGAGATTGACCTGATCCGCGAGCTTCCAAGCCGTATCGGCGTACACGGCCGTGCTCTTGGTCTGCACGCAGCCGTCGACGATGGACGTCAGGTAAAAGGGCGCCAAGACGCCGACCGACGCATTGTAGGTGCCGCACGCCGTGCTGTTCATGTAGAAAATTCCGCCGACCGCCTTGACGATGTCGTTGGTAAAGGTCAATTGACCTTCGCCGGAACCTTGATGCTCGCTGTACTGCGCCGGAACTTGAAACAGATTGGCGTTCAGCTCCTCGAAATCTATGAACTGGCGCCCGTGGCCCTCGCGGTAGGCGCCCACCAGCTTGAGATCCAGTTGGTCGACCAGCGACTGCGTATACGTGGCCGCGAGCCCGTTGCGAAAGTACCGGTCTTGGTTGACCGGCATGTCGGTGCGGGTGTCGTAGCGGTTGTCGGTCGGCGGCGCGAGTGCGTTGTTGAGCCGCTCGCCTCCCGAAGCGTTCGAATCGTCTTGCGTGGTATCGGCGACGATTTTGAGTTTCGAGCTTCGGCCCCAGAGAATCGTCAAATTGCCGCGCGCCGCGAGCACGTCTCGGTTCGAAACGTCTTCGCCGATGCCGTTGTAAGGGCTCGGAGTGGTCCCGGCTTGCGCTAGCACATGCCCATAGCCGTCGTGGTGCAGATCCGCCACCGCGATGCCGACGTAGACGTGATCCTCGACGACGGGCGTGGATGCGGAGAGCTTCTCGTCGCGCTCGCCGTAATTGCCTCCGGTGACCGATGCGGTGAGGCTCGCGGGTCCCACGATGTCGCGGGTCACGTACTTGATCGCGCCGGCGATGGTGTTCTTGCCGTACAGGGTGCCTTGCGGTCCGCGCAGTATTTCCAAGCGATCGACATCGTAGACGTCGAGCAGCGCCGCCTGGGGTCGCGCCATGTACACGTCGTCGATATACACTCCAACGCCGGGTTCGAAGCCCCACAGCGGATCGCTCTGGCCGACGCCGCGGATGTACACGTTGATGGTGCTGCTGGTCGCGCGGTCGGCTGAGATCTTGATGTTCGGCACGAAACTATTCAAATCGCCGAGCGAGGTGACATCCTGCTGCTCCAGCACCGCGGCGCTGATTGCCGTCACCGCTACGGGCACGTCCTGGAGATTCTCCGCTCGGCGCCGCGCGGTGACCACGATCTCCGCCAAGCCGTCGCCGGCGGTTGCGCTCGCGGTGTCGGTCGCGGCCCGAGCAGCCGGCACCTGCAGCAGAGCGGCCGCGACTACCGCCGCGATTCCATTGGCAAGCAAATTCGTCGTCGTTGTATTCATGATGGCTCCCCGATTCGGACGGTCCTCTTTGGGCCGTCCTTGTAATCGACCTCAACGGTCGTTGAGGGAGTATTCAACGATCGTTGAGGATTAGTCAAGAGCAGGAACCGGCGCGTTGCAGTGAGCGTGCCAACACGGGAGAATGAGGCCGATGGTCGTTGTGCGCCGCAAAATATCCGGCAAGAAGGCGGGGACCAAACCCGGCAAGGAGCGGATCCTGGACGCGGCGGAACGGCTGTTCGCGCGCCACGGCTTCTATGGAATTTCGGTCCGCGACATCACCGAAGCCGCGGGCGTCGATGTCGCGCTCGTCAGCTACCATTTCGGCAGCAAACGAGACCTCTTCGCCGCCGTGTTCCAGCGGCGTGCGGAATTGTTGAACCCCGAACGTCTGGCGATGTTGGAAGGGGTGCGCCGCGCCGCGCTGCCGGGCATGCCGACGCTCGAGGCCATCGTGAATGCCTTCACCTATCCCCTGCTGGAGCGTTCCGCGCGCGGCGGCCCCGGATGGAAGAGCTATTTCGCCTTAGTCGCCCAGGTCAACAATTCCCCGGAATGGGCGCCCGTGTTGATGACGCAGCATTTCGATCCGCTGGTCGCGAAATTCATCGCCGTGCTGCGCGAGGCGTTGCCGGGCTGCTCGGCACGCGAGGTTTACTGGGGCTATCAATTTCTGACCGGCGCCCTAACGCTGACCTTCGCCGAGACCGGGCGCATCGACACATTGTCCGGCGGCCTTTGCAAGTCATCGGATCTCGACAGCGTCCACGAGCGGTTGGCGCCCTTCGTAGCGGCCGGCTTTCGCGCGCTGTGCACCCGAGCCAGGGCCGCAGAGCCAGGGGACCGAAAACCGGGCCTGCGACGTTAACCGTGATCGGATTGCTGCAGCGCGTTATGGAGGCCGCCGTCGATGTCGACGGCAGGCGGGTCGCCGCCATCGGCAAAGGACTTCTGGTGCTGGTGGGCGTCCGGCCCGCGGACGATGAGTCCACCGCCGTGCGCCTGCTCGAGCGCGTGCTTCAATACCGCGTGTTCGCGGACGAGGCGGGGAAGATGAATTTGAGCTTGACCCAAACGGGGGGCGATCTGTTGTTGGTGCCGCAATTCACCTTGGCGGCGCAGACCCATAAAGGCTTGAGACCCGGCTTCTCGACCGCAGCGGCACCGGACCAAGGTCGGCGGTTGTTCGACATCATGGTGCAGGAAGCGCGTGCCCGGCATTCGCGGGTCGAAATCGGCGTTTTCGGCGCCCATATGCGGGTTTCGCTAACGAACGACGGCCCGGTCACCTTCTGGCTGGAGAGCTGATTTCACGCGAAACCCCAAATGCGACCGAACACGCATCGATGTCGCATGTCCAAATGTCATAATCTCTTTGGCGTATTATTGGTGCGCCTTACGTTTTACCTCGGAATCGGAGAAGCGACATGTTCGATTCAAAAATGCTGCTGGTCATTTTGGCCATCGCTTTGGTGATATTCGGGACCAAGCGATTGCGCACGATCGGATCGGATCTGGGCGCTGCGGTCAAGGGCTTCAAGCAGGCCATGAATGACGGCGAGTCGGAAGAGAAGGTCAAACAGCTCAAGCAAGACAAGGACGCTGACTTCGACCCCGCTGCGGCGTCGCGCGAAGCCGAAGTCAAGGCACCCCCGAAAACCAATTCCTGATGCCGCATGCTTGATGTCGGGTTCTCCGAGATACTGCTCACCTCGGCCATAGCACTCATCGTGTTGGGGCCGGAGCGGCTTCCCAAGGTTGCGAGGCAGGTGGGCAACTGGATGGGACGCGCTCGCGCCATGGCGCGCCAACTGAGCGAGCAATTGGAGCGCGAAGTCAACGCGGAAGAATTGCTGAAGACGCAAAACAAGCAACCCGCAGCGGCAGAATCGCGCAGCAACGGTACCGCCCTCGAGCCGTCGTACACACCCACCATCGCGCCCGGTGCGATAGCGCCAGACAGCGCGGCGCGGGCCGCAGCGCCGGAACCCCCCCCGCCGCCCGAGCCCACTTATGGAGCGCCGGCCTCCGCCACCACCCCGCAAGCCATGCATGCTTCCGATAAGCAAGTAGTCGATTCCAATACGCCCCATGAGTGAGGCCGGTGAACCGGGCGAACTCGCCGAAGGCACCCTGATCTCGCATTTGTTGGAATTGCGCGATCGCCTGCTCAAAATGATGCTGGCGGTCGGAATTTGCTTCATTCCGTGCGCGATCTACATGAACCGGATATTCACGTTCGTGGCGGAGCCCCTGATCCACAAATTGCCCACTGGAGCGACGCTCATCGCCACCAGCGTGGTGGCTCCCTTCACGGTGCCCTTCAAGATGGCTTTGTTGCTTGCAATCGGGCTCGCCATGCCTTTCGTGCTGTATCAAGCGTGGGCCTTCGTTGCACCGGGACTGTACAAGCACGAGAAGAAGCTCGCCGTGCCGCTGCTCATCTCGAGCGTGCTGCTCTTCTATCTCGGCGCCGCCTTTGCTTATTACGTGGTTTTTCCCGTCATGCTCAGCTTCTTCGTCGCTACGACGCCTCATGGCGTGCAGATGATGACCGACATGGGCAGCTATCTGGACTTCGTGATGATTCTGCTGCTCGCGTTCGGTTTAGCCTTCGAAGTGCCGGTGGCTACTGTATTATTGGTGTGGACGGGATTCGTGAAGCTCGCGACACTCAAGAAGAATCGCGGTTTCGTGTTACTCGGGATATTCATCTTTGCCGCCTTCGTGACGCCGCCCGATGCCGTGTCGCAAAGTGCAATGGCGGTACCGATGTATTTCCTCTACGAAATAGGGATCATCATGGCCGGATTATTACTCAAGGATAAGATAGCGGCACGCGCCAAGGAAGAAGCGGAGCAGGCCGAGCGCGAAGCCAAGGGCTTCTAG
>DATMNF010000156.1:0-9663 GCA_035569355.1 Steroidobacteraceae bacterium | reverse complement strand
GGCGATCGCGTATCGGGAGAAGGCCACATCACCTGCGGACATTGCCGCAATTGCCGCGCGGGCAGGCGCCACCTGTGCCGCAACACCTCGGGTGTGGGAGTCAACCGGCCCGGAGCCTTTGCCGAATATCTGACCATTCCGGCGGCCAACGTTTTCAAGTTGCCCGCGGCGATCGATGATGAGATTGCTTCCATTCTGGATCCGTTCGGCAATGCCACCCATACGGCGTTGGCATTCAACGTCGTCGGCGAGGACGTGCTCATCACGGGTGCGGGCCCGATCGGCATCATGGCGGTCGCGATTGCGAGGCATACCGGCGCACGGCACGTCGTGATCACCGACGTGAACGACTATCGGCTGGGGCTCGCCGCCAAGATGGGCGCATCCAAGGCCATCAATGTCTCGCGAGACTCCCTGGATGACGCCATGCGCGATCTGGGCATGGAGGAAGGATTCGACGTCGGCTTCGAGATGTCGGGCAATGCGACCGCGCTGCGCGAGATGCTTCGCACCATGAACCATGGCGGCAGCATTTCCATGCTCGGCATTCCTCCCGGCGAAACCGCCATCGATTGGAACCAGGTCATTTTCAAAGGCTTGGTGATCAAGGGTATTTACGGTCGCGAAATGTTCGAAACCTGGTACAAGATGTCGAGCATGCTGCAGAGCGGGCTCGACGTGCGCCCGGTAATTACCCATCGCTTGGGGATCAACGATTACCGCGAAGGCTTTGAAATCATGAATTCCGGCAAGTCCGGCAAGATCACCTTGGACTGGTCCAGTCTGTAGCGGGAGTCGAGGCAGCGGCCACAGCACCCGCGTTCAGCGGCCCGCAAGCCCCTTGAACGCGATATGCGGTTCGCGGCACCAGCAGTACGCGTATAACCCGCGGGGATCGTTGAGCCTCGCGATGGCGCGCGCTTGCTCGAGCACAGGATCCAACACCCGCTCGATGTCGCTGGGCGGTTGAAGGATTCCGGCGCTTCGACCGATGCGCAGCGTCTCGGAGCGCAGTTGCATCAGCAGCGCCTCGCGCAAACTCAGCTCGGGCTCGATGTAGTCGATCTCGAAGTCGGAGCCCAGCTGGGCGAGTTTTGCGGCAGCCTCGGTGGCATCCTTGAGGCCGCCGAGGTGGTCCACCAGGCCGATGCGCTCGGCGTCGAGCCCCGCCCACACCCGGCCCTGCGCGATCTTATCGACGTCCTCGACCGATTTCTTGCGGCCGTCGCCCACCCGCCGCAGGAATTGCGCGTACGCGTGGTCGACCGAAGTCTGGAGAATCTGGCGAGTCGCGGACGTGAGGGTCCGGTCGAGCCGCATGCCCCCCGCGAGCGGCGTGGTGCCTATGCCGTCGACCTTGACTCCGAGCTTCTCCAGGGTGCGCTGGAAGGTCGGGACCACCGAAAACACGCCGATCGATCCGGTCAATGTCGTGGGACTGGCGAAAATCTCATTCGCCGCGGTGGAGATATAGTAGCCGCCCGACGCCGCGTAGGTGCTCATCGAGACGACCACCGGCTTGCCGGCTTTGCGCAAGGTCTGCACTTCACGCAGGATTTGCTCCGACGCGAACATGCTTCCCCCGGGACTGTCGACGCGCAACACCACCGCTTTTACCGCCTTGTCATAACGCGCCTGCCGCAAAAGATCGGCCGTGCTCTCGCCCCCGATCGTCCCGGGCGGTTGATGGCCGTCGAGAATCTCTCCCGAAGCGACCACGATGCCCACCTTGGAATCCGATTTGGACCGCAAAACGTGTTTCGAGCGAATGGAAGCGAGATATTGGTTCATGCCGATCGAGTTGAAGGAATGCGTGTCCTCATCCTCGCCCACCAACACCTTCAGTTCGTCGGCCATCTGGCGGCGACTTTTCAGTGCCGTGACCAAACCACGCTGCAGTGCCAATTTCGCCGCGTCGCCGTTGACCGCGGCCAGCGCGGCAGGCTCGTCGGTTATGAAGGCGTTGAGTGCGCCCGGGGACATCGAGCGGGCCCGCGTGACGTCTTGTTGGTACGCGTTCCACAACGATTCCAGCCATGCGCCGCTCTCTTCGCGTTCGCTCGGAGCCATGTCGCTGCGCGAGAATTGATCCGTGAAGCTCTTGTAAGTCCCGGCGCGAAACACGTTCACATCGACACCCAGCTTCTCGATCGCATCCTTCAAGAACATGCGGTAGTAGCTGAAACCATCAAGGTAAATGAGCCCCATCGGATCCAGATAAACCTCGCCCGCCTGCGCCGCCAGGTAGTACTGAGTCTGGTCCAGAGAATCGGCCGCGGCCACCACGCGTTTGCCCGATGCTCTGAATTCACGTAGCGCCGCGCCGATTTCTTGCAGCTTCGACAAGCCCGAGGCGTCCAAGGAACCAAGGTCGAGCACTATGAGCTTGATGCGGGCGTCGGACTTCGCGGCGGCGATGGCATCGGTCACGTCCCTGAGCAAAGTCTCCGGCGCCGGACCGCCGGAGGCTTGGCCGACCGCGCGGCGCACCGGGTCGCTGGCCAGCTGTTCGACGAGTTCGCCTTCGGGAGCAATCACCAGCGCCGCGCTGCGCGGAACGATCGGAATGGAAGTATGCAGGGCGGTGAGGACGAACCCGAAGATCACCAGCAATAGAACCAGATGCAGGGCCCTGCGGATCCCATCGAGAATTCGCCAGACTAGCCCGAGAAAGCCCATACGGGCGGACCCGACACCCATTCAAAGACTCCCGCCCGCCGTTGCGGGAAAAACACCGCCGAGCGTCAAATCTTCTCGTCGATGCGCGCTGCTTTACCGGACAAATCGCGCAGATAATAAAGCTTGGCGCGCCGAACGGCGCCGCGGCGCTTCACGCTCACTTCGCTGATCGAGGGACTGAAGGTCTGAAACACGCGCTCCACGCCCTCGCCGTGCGAAATCTTGCGCACCGTGAACGAGGAATTGAGCCCGCGGTTCTTCTTGGCGATGACCACGCCCTCGTAAGCCTGAACGCGCTCACGATCACCCTCCACCACCTTGACCTGCACGACCACGGTATCGCCGGGGTTGAAATCCGGAATCTTGCGGGTCGCACGTTCGCCGTTCAATTCTTGGATGATCTTGTTCATAGCTATCGCCCTCACCTTTGACTGCCTTCGATTCGCCCAGTGCGGTTTGCACGTTCGATCTTGAATTCTTCCAACAAAACCCGTTCTTCGCTGCTCATGCCGCGGCGCTCCAGCAATTCCGGGCGGCGCAACCACGTGCGGCCGAGCGCTTGCTGCAATCGCCAGCGATGAATCGCTGCATGATCACCCGACATCAGCACTTGAGGTACCGTCTGTCCGTCGATCGCCGGTGGCCGCGTGTAATGCGGCCAATCCACCAATCCATCGCTGAACGATTCTTGCAGGGCCGACTCCTCGCTGCCGAGCGTCCCCGGAAGCAGCCGCGCAATCGCATCGATCACCACCAACGCGGGCAGTTCCCCGCCGGAGAGCACGTAGTCGCCGATGGACCACTGCTCATCGGTTTCGCGCTCGATGAAGCGCTCATCGACCCCCTCGTAGCGTCCCGCCACCAGCACCAACCCCGCAGCGTCGCGCGCCTCGCGCGCCATGGCCTGCTCGAACCTGACGCCATCCGCGCCCAGATACACACGCCGGCTGCCTTGCGGCAGTGCGGCGGCGGCGCTGCGCAAGGCGCTGCGCAGCGGTTCGACCTTCAGCACCATCCCGGGACCCCCGCCGTAGGAGCGGTCGTCGACCGTGCGATGCACGTCGGTCGCGTAATCGCGCGGGTCGTAGTACTCGACCTCGAGGACTCCGCGCTCCACCGCCCGCCCGACCACACCGTGCGCGAGAGCCTCGCGGATCATCACCGGAAACAATGTCACAACCGCAATACGCATATGCTCAGCCGCGTGTAACCGACTCCGCGTCCCAGTCGACGATCACTCGACGCGCCTGCAGATCCACCCGCCGCAAATGCTGCGGCACGGCTGGTATCCAAAATTCTTGCGCCCCGCGCACCACCATCAGAACCTGCGCCGGCGATTCGATAAAATGCTCGACGATCCCTAACCCGATGCCGTCCAGATTCACCACTTCGCAGCCGATCAAGTCGGCACGGAAAAACTCCTTGTCATCGCGTTGCGGCAGTTCGCTGCGCAGCACACAAACTTCAGCGCCCCGCAAAGCCTGCGCTTGGTCCCGATCCTCGACCCCGACCAATTTCACCGTCAGCGCCCCACCGCTGCGGCCGCTCGCTTCAACGCGGTAGTTCCGCCAGGTACTTCCCCGGCCAATGCGCAAACTCCGATGGTCGAGTAAACGCTCTGGGGGGTCCGTATGCGAACGTAGCTTGATCCACCCTCGGACGCCAAACGGCGCTCCCACGAAGCCCAGTTGGATGAGCGCCGATGATTCCTCGCTCATCGCTGCTCTCCCGCGAGTTTACAAAGGCCCTTACGCGGCCTGCTTGCGAAAACTGGTGAGGAGAAACTTGACGCGTTCCGACATGTGCGCGCCCTTGGCTAGCCAATGCTCGATTCGGGCTACATCCAGGCGCAGTTTGACCTCCCCGCCGCGGGCGATGGGATTGAAAAGCCCCACGCTCTCGAGGCTGGTGCCACCCTGGCGCTTGCGGCTATCGGTCACCACAACGTGATAGAACGGGGTCTTCTTGCCGCCGCGTCGAGTCAAACGAATCGTCACCATCTTAATTCACCTTGCGAAGCGTAGCCGCTAATTGTAATGACAATGAGGCCCCTAGAGCAACAACTCACTGAATCAGCAGCAAATAACGGGCTCGAGGCGCTCTGTATCGCCTGTTTAGGGTCCAAATCCGGGCGGCAGCCGCCCCGCCATGCCGCGCATCATGTTCTTCAACATGCCGCCCTTGGCGAGCTTTTTCATGGTTTTTTGCATATGGTCGAACTGCTTCAAGAGGCGGTTGACTTCCGGCAACTGCACCCCGGCGCCCGCTGCGATGCGACGCTTTCGTGAACCATCGATCAACTCCGGACGCCGGCGCTCGCGCGCCGTCATCGAGTCGATGATCCCGATCTGACGCCTGAGGTTCTGCTCGTTCACGGCGCCGGCTGCAGCCGCGGCATTGGCCTGCAAATGTGCGGGCAGCTTGTCCATGAGCGCCGCCATGCCGCCCATGTTCTTGAGCTGGCTCAATTGATCGCGCAAATCCGCCAGATCGAAGGATTTCCCCTTGACGAACTTCTTGGCAAGCTTTTCCGCCTTTTCCTGATCGACCTTGCCCTGAACTTGCTCGACCAAGGACAGCACGTCGCCCATTCCCAGAATCCGCGATGCGATGCGTTCGGGATGGAACAGCTCCAGTGCCTCGGACTTCTCGCCGGTGCCGACGAACAAAATGGGCTTGCCGGTGACTTGTCGCACCGACAGCGCGGCGCCGCCGCGCGCATCGCCGTCGGCCTTGGTGAGGATTACCCCGGTCAGGCTCAAAGCATCATTGAAGGCCTTCGCGGCGTTGACCGCATCCTGTCCGGCCATGCTGTCGACGACGAACAAGCGTTCGTGCGGACTGAGGGCCGATTCGAGTTCTCTGACCTCCGCCATCATTTCGGCGTCGATGTGCAGGCGGCCCGCGGTGTCGAGCAGCAGCACATCGTAGGCCTGCAGCGTTGCCTCGGTGTGTGCGCGTTTCGCGATCGCCACGGGCGCTTCGCTCGCATGCGCCGCGGTAAAACCGGCGCCAACCTGCGCCGCCAGAGTCTCGAGCTGCAGGATCGCAGCCGGGCGATAGACGTCGGTGCTGACCATCAGCACCTTCTTGTGCTGCTTCTCGATCAGCCATCGCGCGAGCTTCCCCGCGCTGGTGGTCTTGCCCGCTCCCTGCAGTCCGGCAAGCATGACCACGACCGGACGCTGTGCGCGCAAGTTGAGCCCGGTGCTGGGCTCGCCCATGAGCCGCGTCAACTCTTCATGCACGACCTTGATGAAGGCCTGCCCTGGGGTGAGGCTCTTGGTTACTTCGACGCCGACCGCCCGCGCCTTGACGGCTTCGGTGAAGCTCTTGACGACGCTGAGCGCAACATCGGCGTCGAGCAGCGCGAGCCGGACCTCGCGAACGGTATCGGCAATGTTGTCGTCGGTCAGCCGGCCGCGGCCAGAGAGCGACTTGAGCGCGGCGGAGAGGCTCGAGGTGAGGCGGTCGAACATGGTCGGAACATTATAGTTCGATTTTCGCTCGCGTTGGCCATCCCTAGGCGCTCCTTGGTGCTTGTGTCATTATCCTCCGCATCGTCATTTCAGGCCCCTCCGCGATCCGACCAACCGTGATCTTCGCCGCTGCCACTCTGTTGCTGCTCTATACCGCCAGCGCCTGGGTCATGCTGCGCAGTGTGAACAAGCCCCGGCTGGAACCCCTCGCGTGGCTCCTGATCCTGTTCGCGCTCATCGGCCATACCGACGCGATCATGCACACCATGCGCGTCAACGGTCCTTTCTCCATCGGCCTGCCCGAAGCCATATCCCTACTCGCCTGGACCCTTGCCATACTCGCCTGTCTGATTTCGATTGAACGGCAATATCGCGTGTTGGGCGCCATTCTGTTGGGGAGCGCCGCGCTCGGAGCCGCCATGACCGGCGCGGGCCGCACCTATGCGGAAGCTTCGGCCCCGGGGTGGGAACTCACGGCGCATATTCTGCTTTCGATGGGCGCCGCCGCGCTGCTGTTCGCGGCAGCGGTCACCGCTCTGCTGCTCGTGTTTCTCGATCGGCGCCTGCACGCGCGGCGCATCGCCGATCTGCCGAGCGGCATGCCGCCGCTCGACGCCCTGGAAAAGGTGATGTTTCGTTTGATCGGGGCGGGATTCGGCTTGCTGACTCTGGCGCTGTTCACGGGCTTTGTCTTCGTCACCAATTTGTTCGCTCAGAACCTCGTGCAAAAAACCGTCTTGTCCCTGATCGCCTGGCTGCTGTTCGGCGTGCTTTTGGTTGGCCGACTGAGATTCGGCTGGCGCGGGCGTTCGGCTGTGCGATGGACCCTGAGCGGCTTCGGCGTCTTGTCGATAGCGTATTTTGGCGTGAAGTTCGTCCTCGAGGATATGCTTGGCAGACACTGGGGCTAGGCTCCTAGATGCCGCACCCTCCCCTAGGATTACTCTTTGGCGCCCTGGCGGGTCTGCTGCTCCTCGCGGCATTTTTTGCCGGGAGCGAAACCGCACTCATGAGCTTGAACCGCTATCGCCTCAGGCACCGCGCCAAGGAGGGGAATCGCGGGGCACGGCTGGCGGAGAAGCTGCTCGCTCACCCCGACCGATTGATCGGGTTGATCCTATTGCTCAGCACCATCGTCAATGTGGCGGCGCCGATGCTGGTCGGCTTCATCGCCCTGCGCTTGGGTGGCGAGTTCCTGGTTGCTTTCGGTGCGGCCGCACTGACCTTGGTGCTGTTGATTTTCTGCGAGGTGGCGCCCAAGACGTTCGGCGCCCTGCATCCCGAACGACTCGCCCTGCCGGCCGCGTATGTCTACACGCCGCTGCTGTTGCTGCTCTATCCCTTCGTGTGGGCCACGAACCTGGTAGCGAACGCCGTGCTGCGCCTGTTCGGCGTTTCACCGCAGCAGGCCTCGAATTCCTTGAGCAGCGAGGAACTGCGCACGGTCGTGGCGGAAGCCGGCGCAATGATTCCGCATCGCCACCAACAGATGTTGGTGAGTATTTTGGATTTGGAGAACGCAACTGTCGAAGACATCATGGTTCCGCGCAACGAGATCGTCGGCATCGACGTCGACGATGATTGGGATCGGATCGTGGAGCAGTTGCGCCAGAGCCAGCACACTCGCTTGCCGGTCTATGAAGGGGAAATCGATCGCATCATCGGCGTGCTGCACATGAAGCAGGTCGTTCACGAGCTCGCGCGAGGACGGCTGGATCGCGACTCGTTGATGGAAGCCGCCGGGGTGCGCGAGGCATATTTCGCCCCCTCGGGCACAACGCTCAACACGCAACTGGTGAATTTTCAGCGCGACAAGCGCCGCATGGCATTCGTCGTCGACGAGTACGGCGATATCCAAGGGCTCGTGACGCTCGAAGACATCCTCGAAGAGATCGTCGGCGAATTCACGACGGACCCCGCGACCATGATGCACAAGGATGTGCATGCGGAAGCCGACGGCAGCTTCGTCGTGAATGCCTCGGCAACCATCCGCGCGCTCAATCGATCCATGCGTTGGAACCTGCCCACCGACGGCCCCAAGACGTTGAACGGCTTGATCGTCGAATTCTTGGAGACCATACCCGAACCCGGCACCACGCTGAAGCTGGCGAACTACATGCTGGAAGTACTGCAGACTCAAGATAACGCCATCAAGACCGTGCGTATCAGGCCCCCCGAAACGCGCTAGGCCGGCATTGATCGCCGCCGGGAGGCTTCCCGAATAGGCTTTTACATAAGCAAATTCGTAACGTGATACGGGCACTATTCAATTTTGAGGGCAACCTTCACAGTCGAGCGCTCTTACTTCACACTGCGGAACGATACCGCCACTGGATGGTCCTTTGATCAGATTCGCGCGATCGGACAATCGGGATTTTGATACCCAGCTCTATGACTGAAATCGCTACTCGGAAGGATGAAAGCGCGCCTCAGCTCGACTTGATTTGGCAGCGGCGGCTCGATGAATTGATTCGCGGCGAGTGCAGCGAAGAGGATTTCATGGACGAACTGTCGAACTGTCGGCTGCTGAGCGCCGATTCGGCCTGGAGCGTCGTCGCGCTGCTCGATCAACGGTACCGACGAGGCCAGATGCCGGTCGAATTATTTCGTTCGATTGAGTCAAAAATCGCGCAGCGCGAACTCGGGGCCCTCGATTACGGCACGACGATCGAGCTCGGCGGCGTCGACATCGATATCGACATCGATCTCAATGCGCCCGATCCCGCCAGCCAGCTGGCGGCGCGCGCCGCGGCAACGGCTACCGCCGCCGCCACCGCGGCCGCCGCTACCACCAGCGCTACCGCCGCCACTACCACTAGTGCTGCCGCCGCCACTACCGCCGGTGCCGCCGCCGCCGCGGCCGAACGCCCGGCACCGGCGCCTCGGGCGAAGCCAAGCAGCGTCAAGGTTCGCAAAGAGGCAGACCCGTCGCCCACTGCCGATGTCGGGCGCGTATTGCGCGATCGATACGTGCTTGAAAGCCGGCTGGGCAGCGGCGGCATGGGTGCGGTATTCAAGGCACTGGATCGCTTCCGCTGCGATCTTCCGCAGGCCGATCGCCGAGTGGCAATCAAAATACTCCACGAAAAAGCCGTGGGCCGCCCTGAGATCCTCGTGAATCTGCGGCGCGAATTTTACTGCGCGCAGGTCCTCTCCCACCCCAATATCATCAAGGTGTACGAGCTCGATCGGGATGGCGATGTCGAGTTCTTTAGCATGGAGCTTCTCGAGGGGGACCTTCTGTCCAGCGTGCTCGAGCACTTGGATCCGTTGTCGATGTCGAGATCGCGGGCTTGGGCCATCATACTCGAGGTAGCTGCCGGACTCGCGCACGCACACGCGCGCAATGTGGTCCACGCGGACCTGAAGCCGCAGAATATAATGCTCACCAAGCGGGGCGACATACGCATTCTCGATTTCGGCGCCTCCAGCGCCATCGTCCGCCAACCCTGGAGCGCGGAGACCGCGCAGAGAAGTGCGGTGACGCCCGCTTACGCCAGCTGTG
>DATMNF010000155.1:0-9691 GCA_035569355.1 Steroidobacteraceae bacterium | reverse complement strand
GCTCAGCAACCTGATCGACAACGCGCTCAAGTATGCTCCCATCAACGGAGCCATCGAGGTCTCCGTTCGTAGGCGCGGCAACGGTATCGCCGAGATTTCGGTCTCGGACAATGGACCGGGCATAGCCGATTCGGAAAAGGGCAAGGTCGTCGAACGTTTCTATCGCGGTGATTCGAGCCGAGGCACGCCGGGTGTGGGCCTGGGACTGAGTCTGGTACAGGCGGTAGCGAAGCTGCATGGCAGCGCGCTCGTGCTGTCGGATCAAAAGCCGGGTCTTCGCGTTGCGATCACCCTGCCCCTTGACGCGGGGGACACTGCGGCGCCCGCGATATCACCGCAAGAAACCGAGACCGGTGGCGCGATCGCTCCGGCGACTCTGGCTCCGTCGTGAGCCGCGGGCCTACGAGCCCCGGCTCAAACGCCGTCATCTGCGTGCGCGTCCCCACGTCAGCATTCTCGTGACCGCATAGTTCCAGACCGCACCGACCAATATTCCGGCGATCGCGGCGGGAAACCAGCCCCGGCCAAAGCCATAAACCGAGGAGGCAACGCCGAGGTTCGCGATCCCGCCGATGCTGCAGGCAAGCACGAAGGACGCCCAACCTCGCAGCCAGCGCATCCCGGACAATCGCATGTCGCGATAGGTGAGAATGTTGTTCACGGCGTAGTTGAAAGTCATTGCTGTCAGCGTCGCAACGGCCTGACCGGCCACGAAGCCGCGATGCAGTCCCTGAAAGACCAGGGTGAGCACCGCGAAATGCACCGCGACCCCCGCCGCGCCGACGATCGAGAAAGCGAGAAAGCGCACCGGGATCCATTGGCCCATCAGCTTGTCGAGGAGCAGCATGACGTAGTCCCATGCCGTCACCGAATCGAGCTTGCTCTCGCCCGCGCGGCGAATCCTGAACCGGTAAGGCAACTCCTTGAAGCGCAGCGGCCGCGGAAAGGACGCAAACAGATCGGCCAGGATCTTGAAACCGATCGCCGAGAGCCTGTGGGCGGCGCCGTCCAATACCGATCGATGCATCATGAAAAATCCGCTCATCGGATCCGTCAAGGCGGTAGGTACCAGCACCCGACTGAGGCGCATGGCGAGACGGCTCATGCGCGCCCGCCGCGCATCCCAATCGCTGATATCGCCGCCGGGCGCGTACCGGCTGCCCACCACGATGTCGGTGTCGCCCTCCTTCAGCATGTCGAGCATCTGCGGCAACAACCGCTCGTCATGCTGCAGATCGGCGTCAATCACCGCAAGGTAACTCGCCGTGGTGGCGAGCATGCCCTCGACGCAAGCCGAGGACAGACCGCGCCGGCCGATTCGCTGCAAACAACGGACCCGGCTATCCGCCGATGCATGCTCGCGCACCACCTCGGCGGTTCCGTCGGGAGAGTCATCATCCACGAAAACGACTTCCCATGAACGATCGCCCATGCATAACACGAGGCGTCCGATCAGTTCCGCGATATTGTCCCTTTCATTGAACGTCGGCACGATGATTGACAATTCCGGACCGCAGCGCACCGCATCCGGGGACGGGAGCGCGCGGTCGAAATACGCCAGAAGCGGTCGATGTTGTTCGGCGGCGTTCATCTCCATCGTTTTCCAGGGGTTCTGATTGGCCGAGCGTCCTTTAGGTGTGGTTGTTACTATAATCATCAACCGGCGCCGACGCACGAATTGATGATGCATGACCGCGCTCCACAACAATAGGCTTTGAAGGTACGTGCTTCCGCCGGAGAACAATCAAACGCTGACCCGCTTCACCGTCACGGCGCTTCCGGCGCTGGTCGACGCGGCTTTGTTTTGGGTTCTGATCGGCAACGGGCTGTCTCTGCGATCGAGCCATATCGCCAGCTACTTCGCCGCCATCGCTTTGAATTACTTAGTGAAAGTCCGTTCCGCCATCGCCGCGCAGGGCCGCGCACGGGACCTTGGACTGCACGTCCATCTGTTGATCGTGAGCGTCATGGTCTTGTTCCTGCGCGGCGGCGTACTGGGCTTGCTAACGCTGCACTGGGGGTGGTCCGCACGCGTCTCGATCGTGTTTGCGGCCATTCTGGGGTCGGCGGCGACCGCAGTGGGATATTCTCAGGCGCTGTCGCCGGTGGGAGGCGGCGGGCGCAGCGGAACGCATGCGCCGGCACTCGCATCCGCGCTCATCGCCTATGCCCTCATCCTGCGTTTGGTGTATCTGGGATCGGTCGAGCTGCTCCCGGAGGAGGCGTATTACTGGAATTACTCACGCCATCTCGACTTCGGGTATCTCGACCATCCCCCGATGGTCGCGTGGCTGATCAAGCTCGGTACGACCGTGTTCGGTCAGTCGGCGTTCGGCGTGCGCGCGGGGGCCTTGGGCTGCGGCGTGATCGCCTCCGTGTATACGTATCGCCTGACGCGTAACCTCTTCAGCGAGACGAGTGCGGCGGCTGCGGTGCTGTTGGCGCAAGCGCTGCCGTTCTTTTTTCTGTCAGGTCTGCTCATGACCCCCGACTCGCCCCTGACCGCGGCGTGGGCGGCCTCGCTTTACTACCTCGAACGCGCGCTGCTCGCGGGCTCCAGAGCCGCTTGGTGGCGCGCAGGCGCCGCCCTGGGAATCGGCGCAATCTCGAAATACTCCATCGGCTTGCTCGCACCCGTGACGCTGGCCTTCATGCTCTGGGACCGCCCATCGCGGGACTGGTGGCGGCGCTTCGAACCTTATGGCGCCGGAATGCTTGCGCTCGTAATCTTCTCCCCCGTGATTATTTGGAACGCGCAGCATGAATGGGCTTCCTTCGTGTTCCAAACGTCGCGGCGCCTTGCGGAAACGTCCCGGTTCGCACTTCACAAGTTGCTCGCCTCCGCTGTGATCCTCATTACGCCGACGGGGGTGCTGGCGGTCGCGGCGGCGTTCACGGGCACCCGCCCCGCCGATCTGAACGAGGACAACGGCGCCGCCCGGCGCTGGCGGTTCATCGGGCTTGCGGTGCTCCTGCCGCTCGCCGTATTCGCCGTCTTCAGTCTGCGCCATGAAGTCAAACTCGACTGGACCGGCGCGCCGTGGACCGCTGCGCTCCCCGTCATGGGGGCAGGGATGGTTGCCGCAGGAACGAAGTTGAATCGCTTTCGTGCCTGGATCCGCGTTGCATGGATGCCGACGCTCGTGACGATGCTGATGATCTACGGCGCGGGACTGCATTACCTGATGTTGGGGATTCCCGGCATCGGGTACAGCAAGCACATTGAACTGATTCCGGTCGGTTGGCGCGATTTCAGCCGTCAAATCGAGCAGACCGCCGCGGCAATCCGCACGGAAACCAACCGCGAGCCGTTGATCGTCGGCATGGATCGGTACGCCATCGCCAGTGAGTTGGCATTCTACGGGACCGAACGCACCAAATCGGAGGTGCCGACATCGAGCATGCATTTGTTCGAGGGACTTGGCCTGATGTACGAGCGTTGGGCGCCGCCCGCGGCAGCGGAAGGCCGCATTCTGCTGCTGGTCGGGTGGGACCCGAAGGATCTGACCGGCAGAGCCATCGAACCCCATGCCGAACGGTGGGGACCCATCGAGGAGCAAGTGTTGATGCGGGACGGCCGGCTGGTGCGCCGCTACTACTATCGCGTCGCCTACAATTATCACGCCGCCCGACATCCCGAAACGGCGCGAGCGGACATCTGGGGAGACATGCGATGAGATTGACGGCCTCCAAGTGGTTCGTGCGGATCCTGGTCCTTGCAGGATCCGTCGTGCAGCAATCGATGGCCGTCGCCCAAACCCCTGAGCAGCAAAAAATGTGGGATGCGCAACGTGCCCAGATGCAGGCGGACGAGAAAATCAAGGCGGAGCGGCTCGCCAAGGATCGCGATGCGCGGCGCGCGAACCCGATGGGGTGGGTGCGCACGCTCGACCCGATGTCGTCCGGAGGTTGGGAATTCAGAGCGGTCGGTACGGACGGGTCCTGGGCGACTTTCAGCACGGATCATCAATTGAAGCGTTCCGGCCACCTGGTGACGGCGTGGCTGAGGCAAGAGTACCCGGAGCCGCATCGTAGCGAGGTCGGCGAGGCGTACTTGAGCGACGTCGAGAAGGTTCAGTACGACTGCGCCAAGGAGCGTTCCCACGTGTTGCTGATCATTTATTACGCGGAGAATAATCTTGCCGGCAGCCAGCGCACCGAAGAAGCGGACCCGAAACAAATCGATTGGGATCCGATCGTGCCGGGCACGCGGAGCGAATCCATCTTTCACTGGATCTGCGGCGCCGGCTCAACAGGGGCGCGACCACGATAACCGGATGGTTGCAGTCAGCAACCGCGATCTATCCGCACAGGGACCTACCAGGATCTCGACCTCCCCAGGCTCGAAAACGGGCTCGAGATCTGGCCCGAGAAAGCGCAACTCCGCGGCAGGCAGGGACAAGTTCACCGTCCCTGCTTCGCCGGGCCGCAAGTCGATCTTGGCGAAGCCTTTGAGCTCGAGCAGCGGCCGCACCACGCTCGCAACCTTGTCATGCGTGAACAGGAAGACCGTCTCCTGTGCTGCCCGAGCGCCCTCGTTCCGCACATCGACACGGATCCGTAGAGTGTCGATGTCCTCGGCGTCGAGCGGCGTCACGCGCAGATTGGACAAGGCAAATCGCCCGTAAGTCAGCCCGTGCCCGAAGGCAAACAGCGGTTCATTCGGCACGTCCAGGTACTTGCTCGTGTAACGATCCTTCGGATCGGCGGGCCGGCCGCTCGGCCGCTCTCCAAAAAAGATGGGGATTTGCCCGGCAGCGCGCGCCCACGTAACCGGGGTACGGCCGCTTGGGCCGACTCGTCCCGTCACCACATCGCCGATGGCATTGCCCGCCTCGCTGCCGAGGAACCATGCCGCGAGCACCGCATCGGCTTTCTCGACCAGCCACGGCACCACCAGGGGGCGGCCCGAGAACAGGACGACGGTCACCCGTTTCCCCGCCGCGTGCGCGCGCTCGAACACCGCTTCGGCAAACAATCGCTGCTTCCCGGGGAGGTCCAGGTTCGCACGGCTTGCCGCCTCCCCGCTCATGACCGCGGCTTCTCCCAGACAGAGAAGAACGGCATCGGCCGTCGCACACAGCTCGAGAGCCGCCTCCATCCCCGACACATCCTCGCTCTCGATCGCCACGCCTCGCGCATGCAGCACTTGCGAATGCGGCAGCAACGCGCGCAATCCCGCCACGACGCTCACTTGGCCGTCGGCATCGGCGGCGCCCCACCAGGGGCCGCGCATCTCGGCCGATGCGTCCGCCAGCGGGCCAATGACGGCGAGGCGCCCCAGCGCGCCGGCAAGCGGCAGCGTATCCCTGTCGTTCTTCAACATGACGACGGCACGCGCGCCCACGGTGCGCGCCAAGCGCCGGCGATGCACCAAGGCAGCCGCAGATTCAGCCGTTGCACCACGCCGATATGGATCGTCGAATAGGCCCAGCCGCTCCTTGAGCGTCAACACTCGGCGAACCGACTCGTCGATCTCAGCCACCGTCACGATGCCGCGCTCGAGCGCTACGGGTAAACCGCGTCGATACGCATCGGACATCATGTCGATGTCCACGCCGGCCTTGAGTGCGTGCGCGGCGGCGTCGGCGAGGTCGGCCGCGATGCCATGGTGAATGAGTTCCGCGATGGCGTTGTAGTCGCTGACGATAACCCCCTTGAACCCGAAGCGGCCGCGCAGCCACCCGCGCAGCAGCTCCCGATTCGCCGTCATCGGAATGCCCGCCAGATCGGTGAACGCCGGCATGACCGCCGCCACGCCCGAGGCGACGGCCGCCGCGAACGCCGGCATGTGGACCTCATGCACGGTTCGTTCGGAGATGTCGACCGAGGCGTAATCGCGGCCCGCGGTGACCGCACCGTAGGCGCAATAATGCTTGGCGACCGCGGCAAGCGCATCCGCCGCTGCGAGGTTCGGGCCCTGAAAACCGCGCACCTTCGCCTCTGCAATGCGCGCGCCGAGCCAGGGATCCTCCCCCGGGCCCTCGGCACTGCGCCCCCAACGCGGATCGCGCGCGACGTCCAGCATCGGTGCAAAGGTCATCGCCAGACCCTCGGCAGCGGCCTCCGCGGCGGACTCGCGCGCGGTGAGCGCCCAGGTCTCAGGATCGAACAGCGCTGCTTCGCCGAGCGGCACGGGAAACAAGATGCGATGCCCGTGCACCACGTCGAACCCGATCAGCAGCGGAATCCGTAGGCGCGATTCCTCCACCGCGAGACGCTGCATCTCGCGCACATGAGCGGCCCCCACCATATTGAGCAGATTGCCGATGGTCCCGGCCTTGATCGCAGCGGTGGAATCGCCCGCGATCACCGGTCCGGTCACCGCATAGCTCGAGGCAGTCATGGTGAGCTGGCCAAGCTTCTCGGCCAGCGTCATCTCGCCCATCAAGGTCTCGATCCGGCTCATTTAGTTTCTTCCCCGGCGGCATGGCCCGATAATGGCGTGATCACGTTGCTCCAGAGACTACACATGAACCTCGAATCGGATCCTGAAGAGATTGCCAATTCCCGCCTCCTGCCGCAACTCGGAATGATGGTTCGAGCCCTGTGGGCCGCGCCGGTGCGCAATACGTTGTTCTTGCTCGCGGGCGCACTATTTCTGGTCGTTGCAGTGTCCGCTTACGGACAGATACGTCTCAATGACTGGAACAAGCCCTTCTATGATGCGCTCTCGCGCCGCGACTTTGCACAATTCCTGGAGCAATTGGGCGTCTTCGGCGTGATTGCCGGCGCGCTTCTGGTTCTCAACGTCGCGCAGCGCTGGCTTGGTGAAACGCTGAAGCTCAAGCTGCGGCAGGGCCTGGCGCTCGATATGATCAGCAACTGGATGCGGCCCGGCCGCGCGTTCCGGCTCAGCCTGGCGGGCCCGATTGGGATCAACCCCGATCAACGCATGCACGAGGATGCACGCCATCTGACTGAACTGTCTGCTGATCTTGGCATCGGCCTCTTGCAATCGTCGATTCTGCTGATCACGTTCGTGAGCGTGCTTTGGTCGCTGTCGAATAATTTCATCTTTCACGTCGGGGACCGGCACTTCGCGGTGCCGGGGTACATGGTGTGGGCCGCCGTCGTCTATTCCGGATCGGCTTCACTGCTCAGCTACTGGGTCGGCCGCAGCTTGGTCGATCGCAATGCCGAGCGATATGCACGCGAAGCGGATTTGCGCTTCTCCCTGGTACGGGTCAACGAGCACATCGACGCCATTGCCCTGAGCGGCGGCGAGGCGGACGAAGAGCGGCGCATCGAGATCGACATCCGCGCGGTGCTGGCGGCCACGGCCCGTCTGGTCACCGGGCTCACCAACCTCACCTGGATCACCGCCGGCTATGGTTGGTTTACGATCGTCGCTCCAATACTGGCTGCCGCACCGCTGTATTTTGCGGGGAACATTTCCTTCGGCGGCCTGATGTTGGCGTCGGGCGCCTTCATTCAAGTGCAGTCCTCGCTGCGCTGGTTCGTCGACAATTTCAGTACCATCGCCGACTGGCGTGCGACGCTGCTGCGTGTCGCAAGTTTCCGGCGGGCCGTCATCGAGACCGATGTGCTGCACGACGTCGAAAGCCGGATTGCGTTCGTCGCCGGCGAGCCCGGCAAGTTCCGCATCGAGGAATTGGAGATCGCCTCGCCCGCCGGCTGCACCATGCTCGCGGAGAAGCACATCGAGATCAAGGCCGGCGAGCGGGTCTTGATCGTGGGGGAATCCGGAACCGGGAAGACTCTGCTGTTTCGCGCGTTGGCGGGGTTGTGGCCGTGGGGTTCCGGGCGGGTGGCCCGGCCTTCGGGCGAAGAGTTCTTCTTCATGCCGCGCACGCCCTACCTTTCCCCGGGAACCCTGCGGGAAGTCCTCGCTTACCCATCGAAAACAGAGAGCTTCGCGCCGGCGGCGTTCGAAAGCGCGCTGCTGCGGCTCAAGCTCGATCGTCTGGTGCCCATGCTGGATGTCGCTCAGCGCTGGGAGCGGGAATTGAGCGAGGATGAACAGCAGACTCTGGCATTCGCGCGCGTAGTCCTGCACGCGCCGCCGTGGGTGCTGATCGACGAGGTTCTCGATTCCATGGATGCAGATGCGCGCCAAGAGATTCTCGCGATCCTCGCCAAGGATTTGGAGCACACCGGCATCATTCACATCGGCCGCGCGAACCCTGGGGATCACGTGTTCTCGCGCACTTTGCACCTGGTCAAGGATCCGGCGCTGCGCCGGCTCAAAAAAAAGGCCCCTGCGAAGGAGCTTGCCGTGTGACGGCGCCGCTCAATCGGGCTCGGGCCGTCCGAGCGTCTCGGGAACCGCGAACAGCCCGATCGACACGCTCACCAGCGCAGCGATGACCGGATACCAAAGACCGCCGTACAGGTCTCCCGTTCGCGCAACGATGGCAAAGGCGATGGCCGGCAGGAAACCGCCGAACCAGCCGAACCCTAGGTGATAGGGCAATGAAATCGCGCTGTATCGGATGCGGGGCGGAAACATCTCGACCAGCCACGCCGCGAGGGGCCCGTAGACGATCGAGACATAGGTAATGAGCACCGTGAGCAGCGCCAGCACCGCCCCACGGTTGACGGCCCGTGGATCCGCTTCGCGCGGATATCCCGCGGCGCTCAACGCATCGGCCAACGTGCGCCGGAACGCCGTTTGCTGCGCAGCGAACGCTGCGGGCTCGAGCGTCTCGCCTTCAAATGACGGCACGACGGTGTCGCCTACCCGTACCTCGGCAATGCTGCCGGCCGATGAGGCCTCATTGCGATACGGAATTCCTCCGCGCGCAAGAAACGTCTTGACCACATCGCAAGAGGTTTTGAAGCTCGTCTTGCCGATCGGATCGAACTGCAAGTGACACCGTGCAGGATCAGCCCATACCCTGACGGGTGCTCGTTGAGTGGCGCTCTCGAGCGCGGGATTGCCGAAATGCGTGAGTGCGCGAAAGATGGGAAAAAAAGTGACGGCTGCGATCAAACATCCGATGAGCACCACGGGTTTTCGTCCGACGCGATCCGCCAACCGGCCGGCCAACAGTGTCAAAGGGGTGCCGATGGCGAGGGCGATTCCCAACAAGGTGTTGGCGGTGATCGAATCGATCCTGAGACTGATCGTCACGAAGTAGAGCGCGTAGATCTCGCTGGTGTAAGTCACCATCGCCTGACCGATGGTCACCCCGAATAGCGCCAGCAGGACGACCTTCAGACTGCGCCATTCCCCGAATGCCTCCCTGAGCGGCGCCTTGGAGACGGTCCCCTGTTGCTTCATGACGAGAAACACCGGGGATTCGCGCAGCCGCAGCCGGATATACATCGATACCGCCAGAAGAATTGCCGACACCAAAAAGGGTATTCGCCACCCCCATTCGTCGAAGACCGCACCGAGCGAATGCCTGCATAACAGAATCACGACCAGCGACAGCATCAGGCCGAACGATCCCGCCATCTGTATCCAACTGGTCGCGAACCCCCGCCGCTGCGGCGGCACGTGTTCGGCAACGAAGGTGGCCGCCCCCCCGTACTCACCCCCCAAAGCCAGGCCCTGCAGCATGCGCAACATGACGAGCGCGATGGGGGCCGCGGCTCCGACGCTTGCGTAGGTCGGCAGGCAGCCGACCAAGAACGTCGATCCGCCCATGATCAAGAGCGTAATCAAAAACGTCTGCTTGCGGCCGACGAGGTCGCCGAGCCGTCCGAACACCAGCGAGCCGAA
>DATMNF010000154.1:0-17091 GCA_035569355.1 Steroidobacteraceae bacterium | reverse complement strand
TTGGTGGCAATGGTGATGGCGCCGGGCCGGCCGGCCTCGGCGACGATGTGCGCCTCGCGCTCATGCTGCTTCGCATTGAGCACTTCGTGAGGGATCTTCGCGCCTTGCAAGAGCTTCGCGAGCCGCTCCGAGGTTTCGATCGAGGTCGTCCCCACCAGCACGGGTTGACCGCGCTTCACGCAATCCTGGATGTCCTCGAGGATCGCCTGAAATTTGTCATGTTCGGAGAGAAAGACCAGATCCGATTTGTCCTCGCGGATCATCGGCTTGTGGGTTGGGATCACCACCACTTCCAGGCCGTAAATCTGCTGGAATTCGAAGGCCTCGGTGTCGGCCGTGCCGGTCATGCCGGATAGTTTCGAGTACAGCCTGAAATAGTTTTGGAACGTGATGGACGCGACGGTTTGATTTTCCTCGCGGACCTTGACGCCTTCTTTCGCCTCGACCGCCTGATGCAGTCCGTCGGACCAGCGGCGCCCTTGCATGGTGCGGCCGGTGAATTCATCGACGATGATCACTTCGCCCTGGCGCACGATGTACTCGACATCGCGTTTGTACAGCGAATGCGCGCGCAGTGCCGCGTTCAGGTGGTGCATCAGGCGAATGTTGGAGGCCTCATAGAGGCTCTCGCCCTCCCGCAACAGACCGATCTCCGCCATCAGTTCTTCGACTTTTTGATGGCCATCCTCGGTGAGCGTCGCCTGCTTGGTCTTTTCATCAACCGCGTAGTCGCCGGGCCCGTCTTCCACCTTCTGGCGAGTCAAGCGCGGAATCAGCGCGTTGATCTTGATGTAGAGCTCGGTGCTTTCCTCCGCCGGACCCGAAATGATCAAGGGCGTGCGCGCTTCGTCGATCAAAATGGAATCGACTTCGTCGACGATTGCGAACGAGAGCTTGCGCTGGACGCGGTCTTCCAGCCGGAACGCCAGGTTGTCGCGCAGGTAGTCGAAACCGAATTCGTTGTTCGTGCCATACGTGATGTCGCACGCATAAGCCGCGCGCTTCTCGTCGGACGACTGGGCGTTCTTGATGACGCCCACTTCGAGACCCAGGAAACGGAACACCGGGCCCATCCACTCCGAATCGCGCTGCGCCAGGTATTCGTTGACCGTGACGACGTGGACGCCCTCGCCGGTGAGAGCGTTCAGGTACGCGGGCAGGGTGGACATCAGCGTCTTGCCCTCTCCGGTGCGCATCTCGGCGATTTTGCCCTGGTGCAGCGCGAGGCCGCCGATCAGCTGCACGTCGAAGTGACGCATCCCGAGCTTGCGGCGCGACGCCTCGCGGACCAAGGCAAACGCCTCGGCGACCAGATCGTCCAGCGAAGTGCCGGCGGCAAAGCGTGCCTTGAGCTCTCGGGTCTTCTCCGGAAATTGTTCATCCGGCAGAGCACTGATGCTCGCCTCCAGAGCGTTCACGGCCGCGACGGTGCGGCTCAGTTCCTTCACCAGGCGCTGATTACGGCTGCCAAATACTTGCGTCAGAAGCTTCCACACGCGAGGGGGTCCTTCAAGAAAACTGGTTATTGTACGGATAGACTGGAACAGCGGGAAATCGTTTCGACTTCAGGGTGGTGCGGCGGACTTCGCCCTCGCAGCAGAGCACCATGCGCGCAGCCGGCCTTGGCGCTGCTCGCCGGCCGCGGTCGCGGGGGGTCTAAGAGGGGCTTAGCGATCCTCGCCGATAAAGCGCAACGGATCGACCTGCGTGCCGTTTTTGAGTACTTCGAAGTGCAGGTGTGGACCGGTGGATCGTCCGGTCGACCCCATCAACGCGACGCCCTGGCCCTTGCGAACCATGTCGCCCTGCTTCACCAGGACTCTTTCATTGTGGCAGTAGCGAGTAGCCAGTCCATTGCCGTGATTGATTTCGACCATCTGGCCGAAACCGGTACGCTCACCCGCAAAGGTCACCAAACCGGCAGCCACCGTCGTAACCTTGGTACCTTCCGGCCCGGCAAAGTCCAGGCCCTTGTGCACAGCGGTATATCCGGTAAAGGGATCCGCACGGCGTCCGAAATACGAGGAAATCCAACCGTCCTGGACCGGTCGGCCCTCGGGGTACACCTGCTTGTTGAGCTCGCGCGTCAGGATCAGGTTCTCGAGTACGCCCAACTGCTGCTCGCGGCTGGACAATTGGGTCTGTAGATCGTCGACCATCGCGCTCAAGTTCGGGATCTGGGCCGGCTGGCCATCCGCCGCGCCGTCGGAGCCGCCCAAGGCCGGGGGATTGCCGAAGTCGAACTCCCCGTCATTGATGTTCGCCATGCGGGTCAGGCGCTTGCCCAGGGCGTTGACGCGGATGACATTGGCGTTCATCTGACCGACGCGCATTGCCAGCGCATTGACCTTTTCCTGCAAGGAGCGCTTGAGGTCCTCGAGCTGTACTTGCTGGCGCACCAAGACGCTTGACCAATCCCCTAACTGATTGATGGGATTGGCGTTGCCGTGACGCACGCCCAACCCGACGCCGACGGAAAAGGCGCCCCCCACGATACCCAGCACCAGCAGGACGGCCGCGGCAACCACCAGAGGATGGTGCAGGTCGAATTGTTTTACCCGACCCGACTTGCGGCCGACGAAGATGACATTCATAAAGATAAGACTATAAGGTCGCCATCGTGCATTAAATCAGTGCGGATCTCGTAATGGCCTCAGACTGCGGCTACAAATTACGCCCGACTGATGCACCTAGCCTATGCATAAAACTGACTCAAAACAAGGATTTCCGCACGCTTTTTCTATGCAGTTCAATGACATAATGACGTGCTGCAATGCAAAAGCCTAGGCGCGTCAGTGACTTATTGTCACGAACTGGAAACAAACTTACCGCGCTCAAAGCGCGCTCCGCGCAGAGGGCGGTCGTGGTCGAGCAGGTCCGGGCCGCCCTGCCCCCTCGTCTGGCTCTTGCAGTCGTCAGTTCCGGAATCGAAGACGGACGGCTCACCATTGGGGTGGGGGGAGCGGTGTGGGCGTCCCGACTGCGGTATTTGACGGAGTCCATCCGCAAGCGGGTGAGCGCGTCGAGCGGCGTGGCCGTTCAGAGCGTGCGGGTGCGAGTGGTGCCGACGCCCCCCGCCGGCTCGCCCAAAGCGTAGGAGCCCGGTCCGAGGGTTCCGAGAGGCCGCGCGCCGCCGCCCCTCATCGAGCCCCGTCAGTCAAGCCCGCGCCGCAGCAGCGGCCACGTAGGAGATCGGTGCGTCGGCCAAGCTGTCGAAGGTGACTTCTTCCCAAGCGCTCTGCTTGGCGATCAGCGTTCGCAGCAGCTTATTGTTGAGCGAATGGCCGGACTTATAACCGCTGAATTCACCGATCAGGCTATGTCCCAGTAAATACAGATCGCCGATCGCGTCGAGAATCTTGTGTTTCACGAATTCGTCTTCGTAACGGAGCCCGTCCTCGTTCAGCACCCGATAGTCGTCGAGGACGATCGCATTATCCATGTTGCCGCCGAGCGCGAGATTGCGCGCGCGCAGGCTCTCCAAATCCCGCATGAAGCCGAACGTGCGCGCACGGCTCACCTCGCGCAGGAACGAGGTGGTCGAGAAATCCATTGACGCGACCTGGGAGTGTCTTTTGAACGTGGGGTGATTGAACTCGATCTCGAAGTTCACCTTGAAGCCGTCATAGGGATCGAAACGCGCCCATTTGTCGCCGTCCGTCACCTTGAGGCTCTCGAGGATGCGCGTGAAGCGCTTAGGCGCCCTCTGCTCCTCGATCCCCGCCGACTGCAGCAGGAAAACAAACGGTCCGGCGCTGCCGTCCATGATTGGGATCTCGCCGGAACTCACTTCCACCAAGGCATTGTCGATCCCGAGCCCCGCCAAGGCCGACAAGAGGTGCTCCACCGTGGACACCTTCACATCCCCCCTTTGCAGGGTTGTGCCCATCGTCGTGTCGCCGACGTTCTCGGCATGCGCCTTCAGATCGACCGGGCATTCCAGGTCGATGCGGCGGAAGACGATGCCGGTGTCCGGCGGCGCAGGCCGCAAGGTCATCAGGACTTTTTTGCCGGTGTGCAAGCCCACACCCGTGGCCCGAATCGAATTCTTCAGAGTTCGCTGATTCAGCATCTAGATGGAAACCGCATATGTTAAGAGGGGCAAAGGTACCATACCCCGGACCCTCGCCTAAAGAGACAGGCCAAACGGGCGCTCCAGTTTACTGGAGCGCCAAAGCCTGGAATGTCAACTAGTGCAAAGTTAGCCGTCGCTTCGCACCTCGCCCTGCGGGTAAGGCTAGTCCGCTTGCCGGCGCAAGAACGCTGGTATATCCAGCAAATCCTCCGATTCCATTTCCGTGCGCAGACCGTCGCCCACCGCGCGCTGCCGCTGCACGGTCGGCTTGTCCAAGATGGCGTAGTCGGTCGGTGCCATCGGCGATCTCGGGCGGACCATGCGCATGGTGAGCGGTGGTGCAATGGCCGCGGCGGCGGTCGCCTGAATCGGCGCCGGCCGTGCGGTTGCCACGGGCTTGCCGAGACCGGTGGCCACGACCGTGACCCGAATCTGGTTGGCCATATCGGGATCGATCACCGTACCCACGACCACCGTGGCATCGTCGGAGGCGAATTGCTTGATGACATTGCCGACTTCCTGGAATTCGCCGATGGACAAGTCCATGCCCGCGGTGACATTGACCAAGATCCCTTGAGCGCCCGAGAGATTGATGTCCTCGAGCAAGGGGCTTGAAATCGCCGCCTCGGCCGCTTCGCGCGCCCGATCGTCGCCGGCCGCACTGCCCGAACCCATCATCGCCATGCCGGTTTCGGACATGACGGTGCGGACGTCGGCAAAGTCGACGTTGATCAGCCCCGGGCGGGTGATGAGTTCCGCGATTCCCTGGACGGCCCCTTGCAGAACCGTGTTCGCCGCCTTGAAGGCGTCGAGCAGCGTCGTCGAGCTCCCGAGCACCGACAGAAGCTTCTGGTTCGGAATGGTGATCAGAGAGTCGACATACTTGGACAATTCCACCATGCCCTGATCGGCCACCCGCGACCGCTTGTTGCCCTCCATCTCGAAGGGCCTCGTGACCACGGCCACCGTCAGGATGCCGAGTTCCTTGGCGACCTGGGCCACCACCGGAGCTGCGCCCGTTCCGGTTCCGCCGCCCATGCCGGCGGTAATGAACAACATGTCGCAGCCCTCGATGAGCTCGATGATGCGATCACGGTCTTCCATGGCGGCTTGACGCCCCACTTCCGGGTCGGCGCCCGCGCCCAGGCCCTTGGTGATGTTGCAGCCGATTTGCAATGCGGTGCGCACCTTCGAGTGCTTCAACGCCTGCGCATCGGTGTTGATGCAAATGAAATCCACGCCCTCGAGGCCCGCTTGTACCATGTGCGACACGGCATTGCCGCCGCCGCCGCCCACGCCGAGCACCTTGATGACGGCGCTTTGGCTATAAGAGTCCATCAGTTCGAACATTCCAGTCTCCTTTCGTTTATCGAATCGCAGTTGTCGCTTTCAACGTAGTCGCTATCAACGTAGTCGCTATCAAAAATTGCCCTGAAACCAAGTCCTCATCCGGTCGAAAATATTCTTCATGCCGCCCGCGAGGAGCGGCGCTTCGCGCGCAAGAGGCCCATCGAGGTTGCCTTTGGCGTAGAGCAGCAGCCCGACGCCGGTGGCATGGATGGGATTGCTCACCACGTCCACCAACCCGCTGACGTACTGCGGCACGCCGAGACGCACGGGCATGTGGAACACTTCTTCGGCGAGCTCGATGGCGCCTTCCATTTTGGAGCTGCCGCCGGTGAGCACGATGCCGGTCGCCACCTGCTCCTCCAATCCGGCGCGGCGCAACTCATCGCGAATCAATCCGAACAATTCCTCGTAGCGCGGCTCGACGATCTCCGCGAGCGTCTGCCGCGCCAGGCGCCGCGGCGGGCGATCGCCCACGCTCGGCACCTCGATGGTCTCGTCGGGATTCGCGAGCTGCGAGAGAGCGCAGGCATACCGGATCTTGATGTCCTCGGCGTACTGAGTGGGCGTGCGCATGGACACGGCGATATCGTTGGTGACCTGATCCCCCGCGATCGGAATCACCGCCGTGTGGCGGATCGCGCCGCCGCCGAACACCGCGAGGTCGGTGGTGCCTCCGCCGATGTCCACGACGCACACGCCGAGGTCTTTCTCATCTTCGGTCAGCACGGCGTAGCTCGAGGCGAGCTGCTCCAGGACGATGTCATCGACGGCGAGACCGCAGCGCTGCACGCACTTGACGATGTTCTGCGCCGCGCTGTCGGCGCCGGTGACGATGTGCACCTTCGCTTCGAGCCGCACGCCCGACATGCCGATCGGGTCGCGGATGCCTTCCTGGCTGTCGATGATGTATTCCTGCGGCAGCACGTGCAGGATCTTTTGATCGGCGGGGATGGCGACCGCCTTGGCCGCATCGATCACGCGCTCGACATCGCCGGGCCCGACTTCCTTGTCCTTGATGGCGACGATGCCGTGCGAGTTGATGCTGCGTACATGGCTGCCGGCGATGCCGGCGTACACCGAGTGGATTTCGCAGCCCGCCATCAATTCGGCCTCCTCCACGGCACGCTGGATCGACTGCACGGTGGATTCGATGTTGACCACGACGCCCTTCTTCAAGCCGCGCGATGGATGCGTGCCGATGCCGATGATCTCCAGGGCGCCGTCGGCCTTGATTTCCCCGACGATGGCGACGACCTTGCTCGTGCCGATGTCCAGGCCCACCAATAGATTTCGATCAGAACGCTTCAGCATGTATCCCTCTAGACATCGGCATCATCGGTGCGCTTGGTCGGGAGCGGCGCCGGCACCGCGGAATTGCGCCAACCGATCGCAAAGCCGTTGGAGTAGCGCATGTCGACGTAGGTAATCTCGCTCAGGCGGTGTGCAATGACCTGCGATGCGGTGCGGATGAAGCGGTCGATGCGTTCCTCGACGTCGCGCCGCCCGAGGCGAACGGTGACGCCGCTGTCGAGGTCGATCTCCCAGGCGCCTCGCTCGTCGAGACGCAGCGCCGCAATGCGCATGCCTGCCTCGAGCATTCGCCCCTGGACCGCCAAATAGCGCTGCGCGACTTGCGATTCCGTGCCGTCCGGCCCGCTCAAGCGCGGCAATTCCGCGGGCACGTGCGTCGCAGATCTCACGAAGAGTTCGCCGCGGGTGTTGAGGAGTCCCGATTCACGCCAGCGCGCCGCGGCGGTCTGCTCGATCACCGTCACGTGCAAGCTGTTGGGCCAACGGCGCTGAATGCGCGCGTGCTCCACCCAGGGCAGCGCTTCGACCGCACGTTGAATGTCATCGAGGTCCGCTGACATGAATCCCGCCTGCCTGAACGGCGCCACGGCTTTTTCGATCTCTCCGGGAGACACGCGCTGGAAGCTGCCGTCCATCGAGATCACCCGCAGCGGCTGATCGAGGGCCCAGGTGAGCGCGGCCAAGCCTGCAACGAGCAGCAGCAGCAGCGCGGCGCGGCGCGCGTAGGTGCGCCATTCGACGATGAATGCGGGCCATTTCCACGCCGGTTTTTCGGCCTTGGGTTTGCTCTTGAATCGATTGCGCCGCAGGCTCAAGTTCATTTTCGTTCCCGCACGAAGCTGGTCTCGAGAACGCGCCACACCAGCTCTTCGAAGTCGATGCCGGATTGACGCGCCGCCATCGGCACCAGGCTGTGATCGGTCATGCCCGGCGTCGTATTGATTTCGATGAAATAGAAATTGCCCGTGGCGCGCTCGCGCATGAAGTCGACGCGGCCCCAGCCAAAGCAATCGGTGACTCGGAAGGCCGCGAGCGCCGCCGCCTGCAATGCGGCTTCGTCCTTCGCATCGAGGCCGCTCGGACAGTGGTACTGCGTGTCGTTGCGAAAGTATTTCGCCTGGTAGTCGTAGAACTCGGTCGCCGGTTGGATGCGGATCGACGGCAGGGCTTCGGTTTGCAGGACGCTCACGGTGTATTCGTCGCCCTCGATGAAGCGTTCGGCGAACACGATGGGGTCGACGGCGGCCGCCTCGGCGTACGCGGCCGGCAGTTCTGCGGCCGTCTTGACCTTGGTGATTCCCACGCTCGAGCCTTGCGAGGCGGGCTTGACCATCAGCGGCAAGCCGACGTGCGCGAGCGCGCGCTGCAAGTCATCCGGGCTCGACAAGACCGCATACTCGGGCGCGGCGTATCCGGCGCCGACCACGACGCGTTTGGTCTTGAGCTTGTCCATGGTGAGCGCCGAGGCGAGGACGCCGCTGCCCGTGTAGGGGACGCCCAACCACTCGAGCGCGCCCTGCATCGTGCCATCCTCGCCCCCCGGCCCATGCAGCGCCAGCCACGTCCGATCGAATCCCTCGCTCACGAGCTCGCGGACTTCGCGCCCCAGGGGATCGAATGCGTGCGCATTCACGCCGCGGCGAATCAAGGCCGCAAGTACCGCATGGCCGCTCAACAGGGATATTTCGCGCTCGGTCGAATCGCCGCCGAGCAGCACCGCCACCTTGCCGAAATCCGCGCCGACCCGGGCGCGCCGAATTGCGGTGTGCGTCGTCAACCGGCTCATGCAGGCTCTCCCACGATGCGGACTTCCGTTTGAAGCACGGTGCCATGAACTCTCGCGACGGTGGCCTGCACGTGCGCAATCAGCGCCTCGATGTCGGCGGCGCGCGCAGCGCCGTGGTTGATGATGAAGTTCGCGTGCTTGTCCGACACCGAGGCATCGCCGACGCGAAACCCCTTCAGGCCGGCGGTTTCGATCAAGCGCGCCGCGTGGTCCCCCGGCGGATTGGTGAATACCGATCCGCAACTCCACGCGCCGATGGGCTGTGTCTCTTTGCGTTTCTCGAGCAGCTCGCGAATGGCTTGGGTCTGGATGCCCGGGGCGCGCGCGAACTCGAGCCGTGCACCGATGAACCACTCGTTGGCGGGCCCCTTTACGCGGCGATAGCCGATGTCGTACTCGGCCGCCATGCGCGTGTGGCGCGTGCCGCTGCGATCGAGAACGTCGACTTCCACCACGTGCCGCCACGTCTCTCCGCCCCAGGCGCCGGCATTCATCGCCAGCGCGCCGCCCAGGGTACCGGGAATGCCCGCAAAGAACTCCGCGGGTCCCAAGCCCCATTTCACGCATTGCCGCGCAATTCTTGCGCAGGGCACGCCGGCTTCGACGTGAATGCGGCTCGCGCTCAAGCGCTCGAACGCACCCAGTGCGCCGTGCGTCGCGACCACCGCGCCGCGGATTCCGCCATCGCGCACCAGGAGGTTGCTGCCGAGCCCAATCCAGAGGAGCGGGACCTCCGATGGGAGTTGGCGCAGGAAGGCCCCGAGGTCCGCGGCGTCGCGCGGCGTGAAGAAAATATCGGCCGGACCCCCCACGTGCCACGAGGTGTGCTTCGCCATGGATACGTCGTGTAGGACTCGGGTCGCGAACTCCGGGGCCAGGATCGGGGATCGCTGCGCGCTCATGCTTGAACTCCCGCCGCAAAGCGGCTCTTGAGTTCCTGCGCCACCGCGCCGATGTTGCCCGCGCCCATGGTCACCACCAGGTCGCCGTCATGCAGGACCGCGCGCAGGCTCTCGGCGAGATCCTCGACGTGTTCGACGAATACCGGCTCCGTGAGTCCGCGCGTGCGCACGGCGCGGCAAATGGCGCGCCCGTCGGCACCCGCGATCGGCGCCTCACCGGCCGCATACACTTCCGTGATCAGCAGCACGTCGCACGCGCTCAAAGCTTGACCGAAGTCGTCCAGCAAATCGCGAGTCCGGGTGTAGCGATGCGGCTGGAAGGCGAGTACCAATCGGCGGGTCGGCCAACCCTGGCGCACGGCATCGAGCGTTGCCGCAATTTCCGTGGGGTGGTGGCCGTAGTCGTCGACGAGCAACGCTCGGCCGTCCGGCCACTCGATTTCGCCCAACTGCTGCAGGCGCCGGTCGATGCCTTGGAAATTCGCCAGGGCTCGCTGGATCGAGGCGGCGGGGATGGCCAACTCGGTTGCCACCGCGACCGCCGCCAAGGAATTCAACACATTGTGGCGCCCCGGCAAATTGAGGGTGAGAGACAAAGGTCCATGTCCCGCGCGAAGCGCCTGGTACCGGGACTGAAGCCCCTCGCGCACCACCTCGACGGCGCGGATATCCGCTTCGGGCGCAAAGCCGTAGGTGACGAACGGCCGCGACACGTCTTGCAGAATACTCTGCACATGCACGTCGTCGACGCACAGCACCGCGAGTCCGTAGAACGGCAAGTTGTGCAGAAAATCGACGAAGCTCCGCTTGAGCAGCGCGAAATCGCCCTCATGGGTCGCGAGATGGTCGTTGTCGATGTTGGTGACGATGGCGATCATCGGCTGCAGGTGCATGAACGAGGCATCGCTCTCATCGGCCTCGGCCACGAGATAGCGGCCGGCGCCGAGCTTTGCGTTGCTGTCGGCGCTCTTCCAGCGCCCGCCGATGACGAAGGTCGGGTCCAAACCGCCTTCCGCGAGCACGCTCGCCACCAGACTCGTGGTCGTGGTCTTGCCATGCGTGCCTGCCACCGCGATCGAGTAGCGAAAGCGCATGAGCTCGCCCAGCATTTCCGCGCGCGGGACGACTGGAATGCGCTTCGCGACGGCCGCCGCGATTTCGGGATTGGAGCGGTTCACGGCGCTCGAGACCACGACGACATCGGCATCGCCCAGCTGCTCGGCCGAATGACCGGTGAAAACCGTTGCGCCCAATCGCGCCAGACGCTCCGTGACGGAGTTGCTCTTGAGATCCGAGCCTTGCACCGCATAGCCCAAATTGAGCAGCACCTCGGCGATGCCTCCCATGCCGCTGCCGCCGATGCCGACCAGGTGGATGCGGTGAATGCGCCGCATGCGCTCTTCGATGCGATCGGCGGCGCGCCGGCGGTTGGTCTTGCGTGCCTGGCCATTGGGGAGCGGGCACTCGTTCATGCGTGCGCTCCGGCGGCAATGCACAGATCCGCGAGTTGCGCCGCCGCGTCGATGACCCGCGAGCCGCGGGCCGCTTCGGCCATCTTGAGCAGTCGCGGGCGATCGCCGAGAAGGTCGCTGATGGCCGCGCCCAGACGTTCAGGCGTCAGATCGCGCTCCTGAATGAGCCGGGCGGCGCCGGACTTCACCATGACTTCGGCGTTCTTCGTCTGATGATCGTCGGTGGCGACCGCCAGCGGCACGAAGATGGCGCCCAAGCCCGCCGCTTGCAGCTCGGCAACGGTCATGGCGCCGGCGCGGCACACGGCGAGATCGGCCCAAGCGTAGGCTGAGGCCATGTCATCGATGAAGGGCAGCACGTCGGCTTCCACCTGCGCCTGCGCATAAGCGGCGCGCGCCGCCTCCAGGCCCCGCTCGCCGGTTTGATGACGGACGTGCGGCCGATTCTCGGGAGGCACGCGGGACAACGCCTGCGGAACCACGGAATTCAAGCGCAGCGCACCCTGACTGCCGCCGAAGACCAGCAGACGCGATCGGCTTTCTCGGGCGGCGAACCGCACCTGCGGCGGCGGCAGCGCCGCGATGTCGGTGCGCACCGGATTGCCGATTGCGCGCGCATGCACGCGACGCGGGAAGCTGCCGGGAAACGCTTCCAGCACCTGGCTCGCGAGACGCGCCAGCCATCGATTCGTCAAGCCCGCTATGGCGTTCTGCTCATGAATCAGGAGCGGCACCCGCAGCAGCCACGCGGCGATTCCGCCCGGACCGCTGACGTACCCGCCGGCTCCCAACACCGAACGCGGCCGCACCCGGCGCAATACCAGCCATGACTGCGCGACCGCTTTGACGATGCGCAAAGGCGCGAGCAGCCACGTCTTGAGGCCCTTGCCCCGGATGCCCCCGACCCGCACCCACTCGATCGGAAAACCGTTCGCCGGGGCCAGCCGCGACTCCATGCTGCCCGGGACTCCGAGCCAAACCACGCCGACCCCGCGGTCGCGCAACACTCTGGCCACTGCGAGCGCCGGAAACACATGGCCGCCGGTGCCTCCCGCCATGATGAGCACGGGACGGCCCACCGCAGGATCGCTGACCTTAGGTCCGCCGCTCACCGCACACCCCCCGGCATGCGCATCACGGCGGAGCGGGAGCTGCACTTGCACTCGTGATAGATCCGCAGCACCGCCCCCAGCCAGCCCAGGCTCACGAGCAGGCTGCTGCGGCCGTAGCTCAGCAGCGGCAAGGTCAGACCCTTGGTCGGCAGCACACCCATGTTGACGCCGATGTTCACCATGGCCTGCAGTCCGAGCCATACGCCGAAAGCGAGCGCAAGATACGACTGGAAGCGCATTCCGGCTTGGCCCGCCATGCGCGAGATCTGAAAGGCGCGCCACACCAGCGCCATGAAGAGCGCGATCACCCCGAGAACGCCAACGAGTCCCATCTCCTCGGCGAGCACGGCGAAGACGAAGTCGGTGTGTGCTTCCGGCAAATAGAACAGTTTCTGCACGCTGCTGCCGAGGCCGACTCCGAACCATGCGCCGCGGCCGATGGCGATCAGCGACTGCGTCAATTGAAAGCCCCCATTGAAGGGGTCGTCCCAGGGATGCAAGAATCCGGTGAGCCGCTTCAGGCGATATGCCGAGGTGAGCGCCAGCACGGCGAATGCCAGGGCCGCGGCGCAGACCAGCAGCAGCACGTAGCGAAGCCGGGCGCCGGCGACGAACAGCACGGCAAAGCCGGTGGCAAATAGCACCGTGGCAGCGCCGAAGTCGGGCTCGCACAGCAAGAGAAATGCAGCGACCGTCAATAAGCCCACCGGTTTGGCCAGCCCCGGCAGGGTCGTCTCCAGCTCGGCGCGCTTGCGCACGCAGTAGCTGCACACCCAGGTCAGGACCAGCACCTTGGCGAGTTCCGATACCTGGAAATTGATCGGCCCGACGCGCAGCCAGCGTCGCGCGCCATTGACGGTGGCGCCGATGCCCGGAATCAGGACCAGGAACAAGAGCAACAAGCCCAGGCACAGCAGCGCGAGGCCGTATTTGTCCCAGAGCTCGGTCGGGACGCGCGTGACGAGCCATGCAAACAGAAGCCCGGCGAACCCGAAAATAAATTGCCGCTCGAGAAAATAGAACGGATTGCCAAGATCGCGCGCGGCGATCGACATGGAGGCCGAGGTAACCATCACCAGCCCGACCAACAGCAGGCCCGCCACCAATCCCAGGGTGACGAAGTCCCATGCGAAGGGCATGCGCTCGCGCGCCCGCATTCCGTAGGACATGGTGGCCGAGTTCATATGAGCCTCGCGCCAAAATTGCGCACCGTGGCCGCGAATACATCTCCGCGGTGCGCGTAGTCGCGAAACATATCGAAACTGGCGCACGCCGGCGACAGCAGCACCGTATCGCCGGCTTGCGCCGCGCGCATGGCGGCCGCCACCGCTTGCGGCATCGACGGTGCCCTCTCCGTGGTGCACACACCGGCAAGAGCCTTGGCCAGCGCGGGCGCATCCTTGCCGATCAAAACCGCGTGCCGCACCTTGCCGCGAAAGGCTTGAGCCAGCGGGGTGAAGTCCTGACCCTTGCCCACGCCTCCCGCAATCATCACCAGAGGCCCCGGCATGCCCGCGACCGCGGCAATGGTCGCACCCACGTTCGTGCCCTTGGAGTCATCGACATACGAAACGCCCGCCACTTCGGCAACCCACTCCGAGCGGTGCGGCAGGCCGGTAAAGGACTCGAGCGCCTCGATCATCTTGGGCATGGGCAATCCGGCCGCCTCGCCCAGCGCCAGCGCCGCGAGCGCGTTGGCGGCGTTGTGCAGGCCGGATATTTTCAGGCGCGCGACGTCCAGCAGCGCCACGCCGTGGCGCGCCAAGCGCAATTGCTTGCCCGTGCGCAACAAGGAGAAATCGGCGGCGCCGCTTGCAGCGGCGTTGTCAACCGAAAACGTCACGATGCGTGCCTCGGCTGCGCCGCGCATCGACGCCACCAGCGGATCGTCGGCATTCAGCACCACCGTCGCCGCCTTGGCGAAGATTCGTGATTTGGCGAGCGCGTAGGCCTCCAACGAGGGGTAGCGATCCATGTGATCGGCGGTCACATTGAGAACCACCGCAGCCTGGAGGCGCAGCGAGGAGGTGGTCTCCAACTGAAAACTCGAGAGCTCCAATACGTACAGGTCCGGTGTGGGCTGCTCGAGCAAGTCGAGCACCGCATCGCCGAGGTTTCCGCCGGCCAGCACATTGCGCCCTGCCGCGGCCGCCATGTGCGCCACCAGGCTCGTGACCGTGCTCTTGCCGTTGGTGCCGGTGATGCCGATCACCGGCGCGTGCACGTTGCGCGCGAACAGCTCTACATCGCCCAGCACTTCGATGCCTCGATCGATCGCCGCGCGAGCGATCGGCTCCTCGAGCGACACGCCCGGGGAGATCACCACTTGGGACGCATCGTCGAGCAGCGACAAATCGAAGCCGCCGAGCCGCAGGTCGAACTCGCTCGCGACATCGCCCAATTCGGCAAGCCCCGGCGGCGCACGGCGCGAGTCGGTGGCGACGACCGGAATGCCGCGGCTCGACAGGTAGCGCAAGCACGATGCGCCCGTCTTGCCGAGGCCGATCACGACGCTGTGCATCAGCGGATCTTCAACGTTGCGAGGCCGACCAGCACCAGCACGAAGCTGATGATCCAGAAACGCACGATCACTTTCGGTTCAGCCCATCCCTTGAGTTCAAAATGGTGGTGAATCGGCGCCATCCGGAAAATACGCTTGCCGGTGAGCTTGAATGACGCCACTTGCAGGATGACCGAGACGGTCTCGAGCACGAATATTCCGCCCATGACGAACAGGACGATTTCCTGGCGCACGATGACGGCGAGCGTGCCGAGCGAGGCGCCGATCGCGAGCGCGCCCACATCGCCCATGAACACCTGGGCCGGGTAGGAGTTGAACCACAGAAATCCCAGGCCCGCGCCCACCAAGGCGGAGCTGAAGATGAGCGCCTCGCCTGCGCCGGGGATGTAGGGAATCTGCAGGTACGTAGCGAACTTGATGTTGCCCGTTACATAGGCGAACACGCCGAGCGCCGCCGCCACCATCACGGAGGGCATGATGGCGAGGCCGTCGAGGCCGTCGGTCAAGTTCACCGCGTTGCTGGTGCCGACGATGACGAAGTAGCAGAACGCGACGAACCCGGCGGTCGACAAGGGAACGGCCACCGCCTTGAAGAACGGCACGTACAGCGCGGTCTCGGCCGGGGCCTGCCGCAGGTGGTGCAGCGTGAACGCCACGGTCAAGCCCACCACCGACTGCCCCAGGTATTTGTAGCGCGCTTTCAGCCCCTTCGAATTGCCGACGACGAGCTTCAGGTAATCGTCGTAGAAACCGATCAATCCGAAACCGACGGTCGTCTCCAGCAGTACCCAGACGTAGCGGCTGGAGAGATCGGCCCACAGCAGCGTGCCCAGGCCCAGCGCGACCAGGATGAGACCGCCGCCCATGGTGGGAGTGCCGGTCTTCTGCAAGTGCGACTGCGGGCCGTCGGTGCGCACGTGCTGTCCGATCTGATACCGGCTCAGCAAAGCGATCATGCTCGGACCGATGAGCAGCCCCAACGCGAGCGAAGTGACCGCCGCCAGAATGCCGCGCAGCGTGAGGTACTGAAAGACATGAAAGCCGCTGTAGAAGCGCGCGAGATATTCGGTGAGGTATAGCAACATGGCGCTAACTCGCTCTCATCATCGGACCGGATTGGCCGCCGCCGCCCGTGAGCGCCTGCACCACGCGCTCCAGGCGATTGATGCGCGAGCCCTTGATCAACACCGTCACCCCCGGCTCGAGCTCTGCCAGCAGCCGGCGAGTCAGAGAATCGGCGTCCGCGAACCACTCGCCCCCGGAGCCGAAAGTCTCGACGGCTCGCGAGCTCTGGGGCCCGAGGGCAAACATGCGCTTGACCCCGCAATCGCGGGCATACGCGCCCATGTGGGCGTGGCTGTCCTCGGCAAATTCGCCGAGCTCCGCCATGTCGCCGAGCACCAACCAGGTTGTGCCGGGCAGCGAACGCAGCACCTCGAGTCCCGCGCGCACCGAACTCGGATTGGCGTTGTAGGAATCGTCGATGATCCAACTGTCGCGCGCTCCGGCTTTCAGTTGCAGGCGGCCGGGCACCGCACGAAAGGCGCCGAGGCCCGATGCGATATCCTCGAGCGAGGCGCCGGCGGCGCTCGCCGCGGCGGCCGCCGCCAGCGCATTGCCGATGTTGTGGGCGCCGCCGGCCTTGAGAGTGACCGCGCGTTGCCCCAGCGGACACTCGAGCGTGAAGCGGGTGACGAACTCGCCCCGCTCGATGGTCTGCACGGAATTCTTCGCCATGAAATCCGCCGGCGCGTGCACGCCGAAGGTGATGATGCGGCGCGCGGCCGCGACCTTACTCCAATAGCCGGCATAGGCGTCGTCGGCGTTGATGACGCCCGTCGCGCCAGGATCCAAGCAGGACACCATTTCGCCCTCGCCCTGGGCGACACCGTCCAGATTGCCGAAACCCTCGAGGTGCTCGGCGCCGGCGTTGGTGATGAGGCCGACGGTCGGCCGCGCCAATCGGACCAGCTCCGCGACATCGCCGATGCGGTTGGCACCCATCTCGATCACGGCGCTGCGATGCGAGGATTCGAGGCGCATGAGCGTCACGGGCACGCCGATATGATTGTTGAGGTTCCCCTGAGTTGCCAAGCACAGGCCCATCCGCGCCAAGATGGCGGCGGTCATTTCCTTTGCCGTGGTCTTGCCGTTGCTGCCCGCGACCGCCACGATGGGGATGCTGAATTCGCGGCGCCACGCCTGACCCAAGCTCTGCAGCGCGCGCAGCGCGTCCGCAACCACGATCTGCGGCAGCGCATGCGGCGCCGCATCCTCGGTGATGGCGCCGACGGCGCCTCGCGCGGCCGCCGCCGCAACAAAGTCCCGCCCGTCGAAATTCGGACCGCGCAGCGCGACGAACAGCGCTCCCGCGCTCAAGGTGCGGCTGTCCGTGGATACCGTTCCGTAGAGATGATCCTCGCCCACCAATCGGCCGCCGACCGCCGTTGCGGCGTCCTCGAGCGTCCGCTTCATGGCGCCACCCGACTCATGCGGGCGCCCTTGCTCATACGGGTACCCTTGCTCATACGACCGCCGTTGCTCATGCGGCCGCCCCAAGAT
>DATMNF010000153.1:0-26418 GCA_035569355.1 Steroidobacteraceae bacterium | reverse complement strand
GTCGGCGGATGGAACCTTCGGCAATCCCGGCATCGTCATGACATCGCCGCACACCACCACGATGAACTCCGCACCTGCCGCGAGCCGCACTTCGCGGATGTTGACCATGTGCCCGCTCGGCGCTCCGCGAAGAGCGGGATCGGTCGAAAATGAATACTGCGTCTTTGCGATGCAGACCGGGTAATTACCGTAGGTTTTCTGCAGTTCCTCGAATCGTGCGCGAATCTTGGAGTCGGCGGTGATGTCGGCCGCTCCGTAGATCTTCGTGGCAATGGTCTTCACCTTGTCCCACAGCGTTTGCTTCTCGTCGTAAACGAAGCGGAAGTTCGATGCGCCCCGTTCGACGATCGAAACGACCGCGCGGGCGACATCCGTCGCGCCCGCGCCGCCCTCGGCCCAATGCCGCGCGAGCACCAGCGGCACGTCCAGCGCCGCCATCTTCTTGGCCAGCAGCGCATGCTCAGCGTCGGTATCGGCGGTGAAATGGTTGACCGAGACGACGCAGGGCAAGCCATACTGGTTGCGCACGTTGCTAACGTGCCGCTCGAGATTCGCGATCCCCTTTTCAAGCGCCGCCAGGTTTTCCTGGTTGATCGTCTTCAGATCCGCACCACCGTGGTATTTGAGGGCGCGGACGGTCGCCACGATCACGACGGCGTCCGGCCGCAATCCGGACTTGCGGCATTTGATGTCGATGAATTTCTCCGCGCCGAGATCCGCGCCGAAGCCCGCTTCCGTCACCACGTAGTCGGCCAGTTTCAATGCCGTCTTGGTTGCGAGCACTGAATTGCAGCCGTGTGCGATATTGGCGAACGGACCGCCGTGGATGAAGGCGGGATTGTTCTCCAGTGTCTGCACGAGATTCGGTTTCAGCGCCTCCTTGAGCAGCACGGTCATCGCGCCTTGAGCATTGAGGTCCTTGGCATGGATGGGCGTGAGGTCGCGGCGATAGCCGATCACGATGTTGCCCAACCGCTGTTTCAGATCGACCAGGCTATTCGCCAGGCAGAAGATGGCCATGACTTCCGAAGCCACCACGATGTCGAAACCGTCTTCGCGCGGAAAACCGTTGCCGGGACCGCCGAGCCCGACGGTGATCTCGCGCAACGCGCGATCATTCATGTCGACGACACGCTTCCAGGCGATGCGCCTCACGTCGAAGCCCAGCTCGTTGCCGTGGTGGATGTGATTGTCGATGAGCGCCGAGAGCAAGTTGTGCGCGAGTGAGATGGCGCCAAAGTCTCCGGTAAAATGCAGATTGATGTCTTCCATCGGCACGACCTGCGCGTAACCGCCGCCGGCGGCGCCGCCCTTCATACCGAACACCGGCCCCAAGCTCGGCTCGCGCAAGCAAATCACTGCTTTCTTGCCGATTTTGTTGAGCGCGTCTCCGAGACCCACCGTGGTCGTCGTCTTGCCCTCGCCCGCGGGCGTGGGACTCAAGGCGGTGACCAGGATGAGTTTGCCGTCCGGTTTGTCCTTCAAGCTGTCGATGTAGCTAAGTGCGATCTTGGCCTTGTAATGACCGTAGTTTTCAATGCTTGCGGCCGGAATTCCCAAGCGCGCGGCAACCTCGCCGATCGGCTTGAGGGTGGCATTCTGAGCGATCCCGATGTCGGAACTCACGATTTCTCCAGTGTTGTCGCGGCAAGTCGCCGCATTGATTCATTGGCATCGGGCCCAAGTCTTTGCCCGATGGATTTGTCGCCGCAAGAATATAGCAAAACGCGATCGCCCGAAACGGATCGCGTGCAATACTCAGACAGGCTCCTCAACGGTCAGCACGATTTTTCCGATGTGATTCGACGTCTCCATCAAGCGGTGGGCCTCGCCCGCCTCGGCCAGCGGAAATGTCGCGTGAATGACGGGCCGCACGCGTCCCGCGGCGAGCAAGGGCCAGACGTTCTTGAGGACCGCATCGGCGACCTCGGCCTTCTGCGCGACGGTGCGGGACCGCAGCGTCGAGCCGGTGAGCGTGAGCCGCTTGGTCAGGATCAAGCCCATATTGATTTCCGCCCGGGAGCCGCCGAGCAGGGAAATCATCACGACTCGGCCTTCGAGGGCCGCAATGTCCAGGTTGCGCGCCACGTAGCTGCCGGCGACCATGTCCAGCGTGATGTCGACTCCCTTCCCTTGCGTCTCCGCGCGCATCACTTCGACGAAGTCCTCGGTGCGGTAATTGATTCCGCGCACGGCGCCGAGCCGCTCGCAGGCTCGCGCCTTGTGTTCCGATCCAGCGGTCGCGAATACGCGCGCCCCCCACGCCGCGGCGAGTTGGATCGCGGTGGTGCCGATGCCGCTAGTGCCGCCATGAATTAAGACGGTGTCTCCCGCCTTGCAGCGGCCGCGATCGAACAAGTTGGTCCATACGGTAAAGAAGGTTTCCGGTATCGCAGCTGCTTCAACCATGCTGATGCCGCCGGGCACGGGCAGGCATAGCGTCGCCGCTGCAGTTGCGTACTGTGCGTAGCCGCCCCCGGGCAGCAGCGCGGTGACCTTGTCGCCGACCGACAGGCCGGCGACCCTCGCGCCCAGCGCGACGATTTCTCCGGCAATTTCGAGGCCGGGCAGGTCCGAGGCTCCCGGCGGAGGCGGATAACGGCCCTGGCGCTGCATGACGTCGGGCCGATTCACCCCGGCGGCCGCCACGCGCACGAGCACCTCTTCGTCGCCCGGCCGCGGCACCGGTCGCCGCGCGGGCTTGAGCTGCTCAGGTCCGCCTGGCGCAGCGATTTCAATCACAGTCATCTCAAGCGGCACAGACATGGGGTGCTCTCATGGACGGTAAATTTAATGTTGAGTGAGGAATTATCGGGGCGATCAGCGGTCTTATGATAGTCGGTCGCAACGGAAGTAGAAATCAGATTAATCGGGAGATGGCGCATGCCTCAGATGACTCGGCGGTTCTTCTTGGCATCATCAGCCGCCTTGTCGGTCGGATGCGCGCTGCGGCGGACTGCGGCTGATGCGCCAATGGCCTCCGCTCCGAGCGCCCGTCAACCCGCGGTGGGTCAATCGTGGCGTTATGCGCAGCATGACCTCTATACGCATAGGTTGGTCGAGTATCAAGTAGACCGCGTGGCCGCGATCGATCGCACGGTCCAGATCGATTCAAACAGCGAAGGCGTCAGCGACGAGAATGCGGGGACGTCGCGGTGGGGCACGGATTTTCTGCGCAAGTACATTGGTCACCGTGAGAAGCCAGTCGGGCCGCTGCCGAGCGAAATACAGGGTCCGTGGGGCATGGTCCTGGTGGATCCTCACTGGGGTCAGGTTCAGGTCTACGAGACGCCGATTCCCCTTTGGCCGGAACAATTGCGCGCCGGCTGGCAGACTCGCGCGAGTACCAAGTACAAAACACCCGCAAACCAAAATCCGCTGCCCTGGGACCAGACGATGAAAGCGCATGCCTGGGAGGCGGTCACCGTACCGGCCGGCCAGTTCAAGGCGCTTCGGTTCACCAACCTGATCAATTTCGGGAACACCGATACGGCGAAAATCGATTCGGTAAGGCACGAAACGGTTTGGTTCGCTCCCGAAGTGGGCCGTTGGGTGGCTCGCGAGAGCCGGGGCAGCTACTATCCGGACGATTCGGTCATAGACCAACCCTACAACGAAAACGGCTTCCGATGGGAGCTTGTCGAGTGGTCCTGAAGGCTCGAAGATAGCGCCCTCGATGGTGGCACGCCCTCGAAGATGGCGCGCCAAGACAATTGAACTGCCGGTTTTACCCCATTGCGCCGCGCTTCGAGCCTGGCGCAGCGTGCTCGAGTATGTTCATCCGCCAGCTTGAATATTTAGTCACCCTCGCTCGCGAGCGGCATTTCGCGAAGGCGGCGGAGGTTTGCCACGTATCGCAGCCGGCCTTGTCCTCGGCGATCCGCGGCTTGGAGAAGGAACTCGGGATCATGATCGTGCAGCGTGGCCGGCGCTACATGGGTCTGACGGCCGAAGGCGAACGGGTTCTCGCATGGGCGCAGCAAACGCTGGCTTCGCTTTCGCACATGCGTGAGGACGCGTCTACCGCAAAATCGACCATGACAGGGACGCTGCGAGTCGGTGCAATACCGACAACCATGACGGTTGCGGCGTTCTTGACCGGACCGTGTTTTGCCGCATACCCGAACATTCGCTACACCCTGTCATCATTGACCGCGGATGCCATTGTCAGTCAGTTGGATCACTTCGAACTCGATCTCGGCCTGACCTATCTGGACGACAAGGTGATCGAGGGATTCGAAAAGCTTCACCTCTATGACGAAAGATATGTGCTGCTATCCGACCGCAAAGTCTCCCTCGATCCCACGTTGACGTGGGAACAAGCGGCGCGATTGCCGCTGTGCCTGTTGACGGGGAAGATGCGCAATCGGCAAGTCATCGAGGCCGCCTTCCGGCGAGCCGGGGTTCAGCCGACGGTTATTCTCGAGACTGATTCGCTGTTCTCTCTCTACGCCCACGTGAGCGAGGCCGGGCTCTTCAGCGTCGTGCCTCACAGCTTGCTCAATTTCTTCGATCTCAAGAATCGCGTTCAGGCCCGAGCGCTGGTGCCGCAGCTGACCCGCGCCATCGGCTTGATCGCCCGCAACCAGCCCACGCTCGCGCCCATTACGGGCGCGGTGTGGGAAATTGCGCGCGGTTTGGACCTGCAACCGCGGTTCGACCTGGTTCTCGCCTGAGTCTCCCGCATTTGCGGTGATTCGCCGCGCCTATCGAACCATTCGTCCAAACGATTGGAGGATTTTCGCGGTTGATTCCACACTGATCTCCCCCATGTCGTGGTTGTAAAGCCTCGCCGCGTTCGATGCGGCGAGCATGCCAGGAGAAATTTGTGGATTGCAAAGCTGACCTTACTCAACACGGATTATTCATCGACGGGAAGCAGGTTGCCGCCTCGAGCGGCGAGTATTCCATCGATCTCGATCCGGCCACCGAAGAGCCGATTGCCGAGGTGGCCCAGGCGGGCAAAGCCGACGTCGATGTTGCCGTACGCGCGGCGCGGGCGGCGCTCAAGGTGTGGGGCGGGATGCGAGCCGCCCAGCGCGGCCGAATCCTCGAGCGCGCGGCGGCGCTTCTAGAAGAACATCAAGAAGAGCTGATCGAGCTGGAAAGCTTGGATGCCGGCAAACCGCTGGCTGCGGTGAGGCGCCAGGACATGGCCGCGGTCATTGATACGGTTCGCTACTACGCGGGTTGGTGCGACAAGATCACCGGACAGGTGATACCGGCGCGGCCCGATGCCTTGACTTACACCGTGCGCGAACCGGTGGGCGTGGTTGCGGCCATCGTGCCCTGGAATTTCCCGCTCATGATCGGCATGTGGAAGATCGCACCCGCGCTCGCGTGCGGCTGCACGGTCGTGGTCAAACCCGCCGAACTTACGCCGCTTTCGATGCTGCGGGTCGCCGAATTGTTTCTCGAGGCAGGACTGCCGGCGGGCGCGCTCAACGTCGTGTGCGGCAAGGGCAGCGTGGTCGGTGAGGCGTTGGTGCAGCATCCCGGCGTCGACAAGGTGACGTTCACGGGCTCGCCGAAAGTCGGCCGGGGAATCCTGCAAGGTGCCGCCGGCAACTTCAAGAAGGTGACGCTGGAACTCGGCGGAAAGTCCGCCAATGTGATTTTCGCGGACGCAGATCTCGATCGGGCGGCGCGCTCGGCCGCATCGGGGATCTTCTTCAACGCCGGGCAGGTGTGCTCCGCCGGCTCGCGAGTGTTGGTTGAGCGACCGGTTTACGACGACGTCGTACAGCGTTTGGCTGAGCGCGCGCGAAGCATCCGCGTCGGCGACCCGTCTGCACCCGGGACCACGATGGGCCCGGTGATATCGGCAGGGCAGATGAAGACGGTGCTCGACTACATCGAAATCGGCAAGGCCGAAGGGGCATCGGCGGTGACGGGAGGTGCGCGTCTCGAACGTGCAGGCTATTTCATCGAGCCCACGGTATTCGCGAACGTCGAGCATGAAATGCGCATCTCGCAGGAGGAGATCTTCGGACCGGTTCTGTCCGTGATTCCTTTCGATGACGAGGCGGACGCCCTGCGCATTGCCAACGGCACCGCCTACAGCCTTGCGGCCGGCGTGTGGAGCGCCGACATTGGACGCGTGCATCGCATGGCCGCCGGCCTGAAGGCCGGTACCGTTTGGATCAACACCTATGGCTATACCGACGTGCGTTTGCCCTGGGGCGGATCCGGCGAGTCGGGCTTCGGACGCGAGCACGGCGAGTCCGCGATCGAGAATTTCACGGAGCCGAAAGCGGTTTGGTTGGCGCTCGATCGATGACCCCGTGGCGCGCCGCCGAATCGGATGTATCATCGGCGCCATCGGACTTGCGCGGACGTCGGATGAATGAAGGTTTGCGTGTATGGCGCCGGGGCGATCGGCGGATATCTGGCGGTCGAACTGGCATTGTCGGGTCAGGAAGTGTGCGTGGTTGCGCGCGGGGCGCACCTCGCGGCGATCCGGGAACACGGCCTCAAGCTTAAGATCCACGGCCGCGAAAAAGTGGCCAGGGTTGCCGCCGCCGGCGATGGGCGCGGTTTTGGCGTGCAGGACATCGTGATATGCGCGCTCAAGGCCCATCAAGCGTTCGACTGCGCGGAATCGTTCGCGCCGCTGCTCGGTCCCGAAACCGCGTTTCTCACCGCGATGAACGGAATTCCTTGGTGGTACTTTTACCGTGCCGGCGGCCGCTTCGAGGGGCATCATCTCGATTCGGTGGACCCTGGCGGGCGCCAATGGGACGCCATACAACCGAGTCGCGTCATCGGCTGCGTGGTGGAGCCGGCCTGCGAAGTGGCTGCCCCAGGGGTCATCGTCCATCACGATTTGAATCGATTCATCATCGGCGAGCCTGACGGCAGCCGGTCGAGCCGCGTCCTGGGCCTGTCCAAGGCGCTGACCGAGGCGGGGTTCGATGCCCCGGTGCGCGACAATATCCGTTGGAACATTTGGCTGAAGCTGTGGGGCAATGTGTGTTTCAATCCGATCAGCGCGCTGACCGGCGCCACACTGGATCGCATCGTCGGCGAGCCCGCGCTGCGATCGCTGTGTAAATCCATGATGCTCGAGACGAAGATGGTCAACGAAGCGCTTGGTGTGCAGATTCCTCTGGAGATGATGGAGCGGCGGCTCGCGGTCGCCGGGTCGTTGGTGGGACACAGGATGTCGATGCTGCAGGACCTGGATCGAGGCCGCCGACTGGAAATCGACGCGCTGGTCACCGCGGTGCAGGAACTAGGGTTGCTCACGGGAGTCGCGACCCCGGTCGTCGATGCGGTGCTGGCGTTGGTCCAGGCGCGCGGCCGGGCCGCAGGCTTATATGTCCCTCTTGAGAATTCTCGAGCTGGTAGGAGCGCGCTATGACGACGGCTTATATCACCCACCCGGATTGCCTACGCCACGAGATGGGGCCGGGACATCCCGAATCTCCCGCGCGCTTGAGTGCGATCGGTGAACACATGCGCGCCTCCGGAATGCTCGAGGAAGTGCGCAGCTTGGAAGCGCCGCTTGCCGATGCCGACGACCTGAAGCGCGTGCATCGCTCGGCGTACGTCGATCTCATTTTTGAGAATGCACCGAATGAAGGCTATGTGCAGCTCGATCCCGATACCGCGATGAATGCCTACTCCTTGAGCGCAGCGCGGCGCGCTGCGGGTGCAGGGTTATTGGCGGTCGACGAGATCATGGCAGGGCGATCCGCGAACGCATTCTGCGCGGTGCGCCCCTGCGGCCACCATGCGACCCAACTGCGCTCGATGGGGTTTTGCATTTTCAATAACATCGGGGTCGCGGCGGCCTATGCGCTCGAGAAGAAAGGACTCGAGCGGGTTGCAATCATCGACTTCGACGTGCACCACGGCAATGGCACCGAGGACATGTTCAGCCAGCCGAAATGGCGGGACCGCGTGCTGATGGCGAGTTTTTTCCAGCATCCCTTCTATCCTTACAGCGGCACCGTCGATCCCGCGCCCAACATGATCAATGTCCCGCTGGCCGCGGGCAGTGGCGGCGCCGCGGCGAAGCAAGCCATCGAGACACAATGGCTGCCCGCGCTGGAAACATTCAAGCCGCAAATGATCCTCATCTCCGCGGGCTTCGACGCGCACCGCGAGGATTTGCTGGGCGGCATGGCGCTCGTCGAGGACGATTATGCGTGGATGACGCGCGAATTGATGGCGCTCGCCGCGCGGCATTCGCAGCAGCGCGTCGTGTCGATGCTCGAGGGCGGCTACAACCTAGCGGCGCTCGGCCGCAGCGTGGTGGCACACGTCAAGACCCTCGCCGAACACTAGGCCGGACACTAGGCCGGCTCCTAGATAGGGACCTCGATCTTTTCGCTGGAAGCCGGCGCACTTTCCGCACGCCGGTTCTTCGCCTTCGCGAATCGCCACCAGGGCAGGGCCGCCGTCATCACCAGCACCTTTCCTGGGGCGAACGCCGGCTGATAGCCCGGCAGATTTGCCAGGATCATTTCCCAGCCATGGCCCGCCAGCACCGTACGGAGACGCTCGACGCCAGGATGGGCGAGATCCGGTTTGAGGCAGGCGAGGAAGTAGTTCTCCTCGACCAGGGGCACAAAATGCAGGCCAAATTGCAGTGCGGCGGCCTCGACGCCCACTCCCGCATCGGCCAGACCGCTGGCGATGCACGCCGCCACGGCGACATGCGTCTCCTCCGTTGGCCCCTCATAGCCTGCCAATGCGGCCGGATCGATGCCGTACTCGTGCATCAGGTGGTCGACCAGCATTCGGGTGCCGGAACCCGGCTGGCGATTGACGAACCGAAGTTGGCGGCGCACGACTTCGGGAAAGGTGCGCGCGACCGCGGCATGTTCGCTGCGCACCATCAAGCCCTGCGTGCGGCGGGAGCAGCCGATCAGCTTGTGCAGCCCGGGTTTGAGCAACGGTTTGAGCGCTTTGGCGAATATCGGCGCTGCGCCGCGCAACAGCGGCACATGGAAGCCCGCCACGAGACACTGGCGATCGTTCAACGCGCGCAGGCTATCCACGCTGCCCTGAAAGCGGATGTCCAGATGCAGATCGGCCGCATCTGCCGCGTGCTGCTGCAGCACGGGCAGCGCAATGTCGTGGCTCGCGCGCACGGTGAGCAGCTGGTGGCGCTGATCGCGCGCGTCGGCGAGCACCCGCGCGAGATTGGAGCGCAGGGCCTCGATGTGCGGCTGCATGCGCGTGCGTGCGCGACGCTCGGACCACAGCAGCCGTTCGGCGAACTGCGTCGGGCGCGCTCGCTGGCCTTGCGACCAGATGATCAGCGGCTCGCCCAACCTTTCCTCCCACTTTCGCAACGAGCCCCAGACGTATCGGTACGAACAGCAGAGCGTCTGCGCGGCATGACGGATCGAGCCGCCCTCGAGCACTGCGGCGAGCAGATCGAAGAGCGGGTTGCCCAGACTCGCACCGCGCTGCTCACCGGGTTCCAATGCATACCGCAGATGCAGGCCGAGGGATTGCTTGACCTTGAACTCGTCTTTTGTATCGCGCACCGCGCCATTCTAACCTGTCCGGGAGGGCATGGCAGCGCCATGCTCATGGGTTTAGCGCGGGCTGCACCCACTTGAACTCTTTTTGTCCGCCCGGGCGCCGCGCGGACAGCACGGCGATGTCGATTCCATACGTGGCGGTGAGCTCGGTGTCGGTGAGGACTTCGGACGCGAGGCCGGCGACGATGGAGCCCCCGGGCTTCATCATCACCACCCTTCCCGGAAACTGAAGCGCGTGATTCGGGTCGTGCGTGGTCATGATCATGGTGACGCCCTGCGCCGTCAACTCGCCGATCGTCCTCAGCGACCGCACCTGATTCTTCAAGTCGAGGTGCGAGGTGGGTTCGTCGAGGAGAATGATGTCAGGCTGCTGCGCCAAGGTGCGCGCGAGCAGCACGAGTTGGCGTTCGCCGCCGCTTACTTCCGTGTACGGCCTGTCCTTGAGATGCAGGATGCCGACCCGCTCGAGGGCCTGCTCGGCGAGGGCGAGATCTTTGGCCGCGGGCACGCCAAACAAACCCAGGTAGGGTGCACGCCCCATGCTCACCACCTCGAGAACTCGGTACGGAAATGACGGCGTGTGGTTCTGAAAGAGAAACGCCACGCGTCTCGCTCGAGCGCCGGTATCGAGACTGGAGATGTCGGTTTTATCGAGATGCACCGTTCCTGAGTTCAATCGGAGCACGCCGCCGATGCAACGAAGCAGCGTGCTCTTGCCGCAACCGTTCGGTCCGAGGACGGAGAGCAGCTCTCCCCGGTACACGTCGAGATCGAGGCCGCCGAATACCTCGCGAGCACCGTAGCGGAACGCGGCGCCGCGGATCTCCACGAGCGGTTCGGTCAGTGCCATGTGCCGCGAGTTCTGCGCAACAGATAGGCGAAGAACGGCGCGCCGATGATCGCCGTGAGTATGCCCAACGGAATTTCGCCGGGGCTGGCGGTTCTCGCGATGTCATCGACTATCAGCAAGTAGCAGGCACCGATGCTCAAAGTGGCCGGTAGAAGCGCCCGATGATCGGGCCCCACCAGCATACGGCCGACATGAGGAATGACCAAACCGATCCAGCCGACCATGCCGCAAACTGAAACTGCGGCGGCCGTGATCAGGGTTGTGCACACGATTATGAACCCCTTGAGCCACTCGGTTTCGATCCCGAGGGTTCTCGCCTCCTCATCGCCCATGGTGAGCACGTTGAGCTTCCAGCGCACGAGCAGCAGTCCCAGACTGCCTGCGACGATGGGCGGCAAGACCACGATCAAGCCTTTGATCGATGCTGCGTTGAGACTGCCCAATAGCCAATAGGTGATGGCCGGCAGCTTCGATTCAGGATCGGCCAGATATTTTATCGCGCTTAAACTGGCGCTGAAGAACGCGCCAACCACGACGCCGGACAGCACCAGCATCAGGACGGGCGTCGTCTGGTAGATCCGCGCGAGCCGATAAGTGAGCGCGACGCCGGCGAGCCCGGACGCGAATGCGATGAGCTGCAGTTCGAACGCGTTTCTCGACAGCAGCAGCGCGAGCGCGGCTCCGAAGCCTGACGCCGCGGTCACGCCCAGAATATCCGTGCTCACGAGGGGATTGCGGAACATCCCTTGATACGCCGCGCCGCTGATGGAGAGGCCCGCACCCACACACATGGCCATGAGCGCGCGCGGCAGCCGAATCTGCAGGACGATCGTTTCGGCGGACTTCGACCAACTGGGCACGATGGGGAAAATGTGCGCCCCGAGAATGCGGGCAACCTCGACCGGCGATACGTCGAAGCGTCCGATGAAGAGCGACGCATAGAGCAGCGCCGGCGGCGCTGCCAGCAGAAGCAGTGCGATGCTGCGTTTGTTCAAGGCGCAGTCGCGTTCATGATCGACGCCAACTCGGCGTCCGTGAGCACGTGGTGGAAGAACCTTGCGTAGAACCGCTTCGTCTCCCGGTTTACGTCGAGTTCGGCGAAGCGCGCCGGATGCAGAAGTTTTGCGGCCCACAGCACCTGCAAAGCCGCCTCCGCGCTATGCCGGTCCCAGAGGTAGGCGCCGCTCGGGTTCACGAAGACCTTGCCCGTTTTGACCGCCTTGATCCCGCTCCAGCGCGGATCGTCGAGGATGGCCTGCCTGTTTTGTTGATTCGGCGCCGTACCGACGATGACGACGTCCGGATCCCAGGCAGCGACTTGCTCCATCGTCACGGGCCTTGCCAAGCCCACGAAGTCGGCAACGTTGATTCCGCCGGCGACGGTGATCCAATCATCGATGACCGACTGCCGCCCGTCGACCGTGAGAATGCCGGCTGTGGCCGTGTGCAATACCCTCGGGCGCTCGCTCTGAAGCAACTGGCTCGTGACCTTTGTGACTCGGAGGATGTTATCGTCGAAGTAACGAATATACTCCGCTGCCATCGCCGACTCGCGTTGGCCCAGAACCTCGCCCGTCATGCGCACAGTCGTTTTCAGGCCCTCGAGGGAGCCGTTGGGCAGCATGATCACGGGAACATGGTAAGCCTCGACCGCCTCAAGCCACCCCGGCAGCGCCCCGCCGTAAGCCATAAGAATGACGTCTGGCCGCGTACCGATGAGCGTCTCGATGTTGATCTCGCCGGCCGCGTTGAAGGCGGCAGGCACCTGTTCGATAGGCGGGTAGAGCTTACGCAGCCATGGCTGATTGCGTGCTTGGGCCGTCGTCGCGACCAGTTTCCCGGCGCCTCCCAACATCAGCACCATGGCATTGTTCGCATGCCACGGATCCGCGACTCGATTGACGCTCGACGGAAAGGTCACGATGCGGCCGGCGGCGTCGGTGATCTGCCGCGTTGCCGGAGCGGCCGGAAGAGTCCCGGCGCCGGCGAGGGGTGCGACTACGATGCAGACCAGCCAAATGGCGTGGAGCTGCTGACCGAGACGCGTGGCATTGCTCATCGCAGCTCTCCAGTGCGGACCTGGCAGCGGTCAAGTCAAAAGTCGACGCTCGCGGAAGCAAGCACCGTACGGGGAGCCCCGAGGTGCGCGACCAGGTTGCCGGCATTCGCGCCGGTGAGGTTGCTGGGGGCCACAGTGGACCAGTAGTTCTTGTCGGTCACGTTGTTCACCGAGAGGCGCCAGGTTATGTTCTTGCCCAAGAGACCCGAGGAGTAGCGGGCACCGATGTCGAACAGATTGTAGCCGGCCGCGTAAAACGAATTGGTGTCGTTGCCGGGACGCGGGCCGGTAAATTGCCAATCGAAGACGGCAACCAGACGCTCCATTCCGGGTATGCGGTACTCGAAGAGCGTGTTGCCCTTGACCTTCGGCGCGCCGACGAAGGTCCGATCATTCGTGGTGGCGAGTGCGGTCTCCTCGAGCCTGGCGTTCAATAGTGTGATGCCGCCGTAAACCGTCAGACCGCTGACGAGTTCGCCGACGGCGGACAGTTCCAAGCCCTTGTTCACCTGGTTGCCGGATATCTTGAAGACGTTTTCGCTGAGGTCGATGTTGGCAAAGGGACGCTGGATGCGGAATATCGCCGCCGTGAAGTCGATCTTCGCAAGCGAAGCCTTGATTCCCGCCTCGATTTCCTTGCTGCGATAGGGAGGCAGGCTCTCACCGGCATTGACCACCGTTCCGGGAGCGCCCGGGATGCCCGGCGCGAGATCCCCGGCCTGGAGACTGCTCGCATAAGTGACATAGGTCGTCACCTTGTCGACTGGTTTGTACATGAGACTCGCGGTCGGACTCACGCCCCTATTCGAGTATTCCGGGAGCGCCTTCGCCTTGGCGTTGTAGTTGTCGACGTGAAACCAATCCTGGCTGACTGCGAGACGCGTCGACCACTCCTCGTTGAAGCGGATCGTGTCGCCGGCGTTGATCCCCTGCTGGTACGTGGTCGATGAATCGAAATTCAAGCCGGTGTAGGGCGGGCCGGCCGGGGGCTCCGGGAAAGATCGCGGACTGTTGATGTTCGCCTTGCCGAGCAGAACGCTGGCCGCCGTCGCGGGGGTTATCACCGAATACGACTGGGACTTGTAGCCCGCGGTGCCGATCGTCAAGTCGTGGGCAACTCCCAAGGCGAGGAAGTCGCCGTTGAGATAGCCCGCATCGCTGGTCATGATGAAGCGCGGCGCGAAGCCGTTGGCGAACGAGGAGGTGTAGTTGCCTAAGTTCGATGTCAGGTTGTTGACCGGCGTGTTGATGTTGCGCAACGCGTCTTGGTTGAGCGCCCCCACCACGAGGTGCCAGTTCGAGCTGAAATCGTGTTTGAGGCGCGCGCTCGCAATGCGAGTTTCCAGATCGACACCGGCGTAGGTCTGCCCATAGCCCACCCGAGTCGGATCGGGAGCGGCAGGCAGCACTATTTTCTCGCCGTAGGTGAACCATCCCGGATAGCCCAGATCAACGAGGTGATAATCGCTGTAGTTCAACTCGAGGACCGTGTCCTGCCACGGTCGTATGTCGACGCCCAGGTCTCCCAAGACGCGCCGCTGATGGCTGCCGTCGACATACCCGCCTCCTTCGCCGAAGAGCGCATTGAGGCGGTAGCTCAGCACTCCGCCCTGGTCGATCCGACCGCCCAAATCGATGTGAGCGGTGCCTATGCTGTCGCTGTTATACGTGATGCTCACGCGCTTGAGGTCGTACCCAGTTGGACGCTTGGAGACGAAGTTGAACATTCCGGACGGGTTGGCGGGACCGTATAGCGAGGCCGATACGCCGTTGAGCACCTCGATTTGTTGAAACTGCTCCAGCGCATTGGCGACCGTGACGAACATCTGCATGCCATCCAGCCGGGAGTTCTGGAAATTACCGCCCTGCATGCCCCTGGTTTGAGGCCGCAGGATATCTGGACCCTGTTGTTCTTGGTACGCGACGAGGGGCAGGTACTTGGACACGTCCTTGAAGTTGACCGCCATCGAATTCTCGATCAGATCGAGCGGCAGGATGCTGATCGAGTAGGGCGCGTCGAGGATCTTGGTCGAACCGAGCGGACCTAGCGAGTCGACGGCCTCGAGGCGGTAATTCTCTTCGGGCGTTTGCCTTCCAATCACCGTCACGCGGGGCAAGGAGGGCTGTTGCGAGGGCTGCTGCGCTCCTTCAGCATCCGAATCGCCCGCGCGGGCGACGCCTCCCCAGGTCAGGGACACGAGGGCAAGAATGGCGGCGCAAGCGGTGGATCGGGTCATTCAGGGTTCTTTGCCATCGCAAAGCGAGGCAATGCGAGCGAGCAGCGTAAAGGCCGCGAAACGTAGCACGCGGGGTCGGTACCAACAATATGAACGCGGGCGCATAGGTTGGTGAAACCGAGCGTCCGTGCGCTGAGCGAAGCTCCTTATGCGGACGGGACGCGCGGCTCGGGATCTGCATCGAATCGCTCGGCGCCGACGTAGCAGAGAAAGCGCCGCTTCACCGCGCGGCCGATCAATGTCATGCCGAGCTTGCTCGCAACGTCGAGGCCCATGGCGGTCGCGCCATTGCGCGACACGACGATGGGCACGCCGATTTGCGCGGACTTCATGACCATTTCGCTGGTCATGCGCCCGGTGGTGTAGAAGATCTTGTTGCCGCCGTCGACTCCGTGCAGCGCCATCCATCCGATAATGGTGTCGATCGCGTTGTGGCGACCCACGTCCTCAACGAACACCAGCATGTCGGCGCGTCTGAACAAGGCGCAGCCATGCACCGATCCGGCGCTGCGGTGCAAAGTTTCCTCTTCACGCATTGTCTCGAGCAGGCGATATAACGTGCTCTGATCGACCCGTGCCGCATTTGCCGCGGGTAGATGGATCGCATCGATCTGGGTCATGAGGTCGCCGTACACGGTGCCTTGGCCGCAGCCAGTGGTGACGATGCGGCGCGCGGTCTTGGCCGCGATATCGTGGGAGCGCGATCGCGTCGCCACCCGGGCTGCGCTCGACGCCCAGTCGACCGCGATCGATTCGATTTCGGCTACATCGCCGATCAAGCGCTGATTGTGCAGATAGCCCAGGACCAGCAGCTCCGGGCATGCACCGAGGGTCATCAGCGTGACCAGCTCCCGATCGTCGACAAAAATGGTGAGAGGCCGTTCGGTGGGAACGTCGATCAGCCGACGCTCGCCGTATTCATCGAGGATCTCGACCTCGCGTTTGAGGTCGCACGACGCTGCGCTGAGACGCGGCGCTCCGGTCACGGGCTGCAAGCCATGCACGTCGGGGTGCAGCCGCATCGAGGAGGTGGTGTCGCTCATTGATTCAGGTACGATTCCCGCGTGTGAGCATATGAAGATCGACATCGCAAACATCACGGGGCTCATTCTGGCCGGCGGACGCGGAACCCGTATGGGCGGGGTCGACAAAGGGCTGCAAAATCATCTCGGCATGCCCCTCGCGCTGCATGCCCTGCGCCGTCTTGCGCCGCAGGTGGGCCGGTTGATGATCAACGCCAACCGCAACGTCGCTGTGTACGAATCGATGGGTGCCCCCGTATGGCCCGACGAGATCCCGGACTATGCGGGACCGCTCGCCGGAATGCTCGCGGGCCTCGCGCATTGCGCAACTCCCTACCTCGTGACGGTGCCCTGCGACACACCGAATTTTCCGCTGGATTTGGTCGAACGTCTGGCGCGCGGTCTTGCCGACATGGATGGCGACATGGCGACCGCTTTCACTCGCGAAGGGGGAGTGACGCGTCGCCAACCCGTGTTCAGTCTGATGAAGACGTCGCTTCGCGACGACTTGGCGGCCTATGTGGCGGGTGGCCAAGGAAATGTCGGCTTTTGGACCAGCCAGCAGCGCTGCGCTCAAGTGGTGTTCGAGGATGGGGGCGCCTTCTTCAATGCCAACACGCCGGCCGACCTCGAGCAACTGCAGGCCGGCTCCGACTGACACGTTTCGGGTCGGCCGCAGCCACCGCATCGCAGATTACTCCCGGCCTCTTCAGGCCTTTTCTGTCTCCAGAATCCGGCCGCCGCCGTAACCCCTCTGCACCGGCTTCGGTCCGCCCAGAGTCACACGCACCGCGCAGTACTTGAACTCGGGGATTTTGCCGAACGGATCGAGCGCGGAGTTGGTGAGTTTATTGATCGCCGCCTCGTAGAAACAGAACGCGACGAACACCGCGCCGTGCGGCGAGCTCTCATCGGAGCGGGCGTACAAGGTGACTTTGCCGCGACGCGAGGCGATGGTGATGAGGTCGCCCGGTTTTGCGCCGAGCGCAGCCATGTCCCGCGGATTGAGCGAGGCCACCGGATCGGGCTCGATGGAATCGAGCACGCCTGACCGGCGCGTCATGCTGCCCGTGTGCCAGTGTTCGAGCTGACGTCCCGTGATCAGCACCATGGGGTAGTCGGCGTCGGGCCGTTCGTCGGCAGGGATGATGTCCGCCGGCACGAAGCGCCCCTTGCCAGTGGGCGTCGGGAACGTTTTTGTGAACACCACCGGCTCGCCCGGGTCGCCTTCCTTCTCGCAGGGGTAGGTAACGCTGTGTTCGGCCTCCAGGCGCTGCCAGGTGATGCCGCCGATGCTCGGCATGGTATGGCGCATTTCATCGAAAACTGCGGCCACCGCCGAGTCGCCCGTGCCGTAGTCCCACGGCAGCCCGAGTTGGCGCGCCATGTCGATGATGATGTCCAGGTCTTGCCGCGCCTGCCCGGGCAGGTTCAGCGCGCGACGTCCCATCTGCACGTAGCGGTCGGTATTGGTGAAGGTGCCTGTCTTTTCGGGGAAGGCCGATGCAGGCAGGATCACGTCCGCGAGGTAGGCGGTCTCGGTGAGGAAGATGTCCTGCACCACCAGCATGTCCAGCTTGGCGAGCGCCTCGCGTGCATGGTCGGCGTCGGGGTCGCTCATCGCCGGATTTTCGCCCATGATGTACATGCCCTTGACCTGGCCTGCGATGATTCCCTTGATCACCTCCACCACGGTCAGGCCCGGCTTGTCGTCGAGTCGCGCCACGGGGACGCCCCAGGCCTTCGCGAACCGCTCCCGCGCCTGCGGGTTGTCCACGCGCTGATAATCGGGGTACATCATCGGGATGAGTCCTGCGTCCGACGCACCCTGGACGTTGTTCTGACCGCGCAGCGGGTGCAGACCCGTGCCGGGTCTGCCGATCTGTCCGGTCATCAGCGCCAGTGCGATCAGGCAGCGCGCATTGTCGGTGCCGTGAATGTGCTGGCTGATGCCCATGCCCCAGAGGATCATCGAGCCGCGGCTGGTGGCGTAGAGCCGGGCCACTTCACGGATGGTCTCGGCCGGGATGCCGCAGATCGGTTCCATCAGCTCCGGGCTGTAGCCCTTTACGTTCTCGGCCAGCGCCTCGTAGCCCTGCGTGCGATCGGCGATGAACCGCTCATCGACGAGGTCTTCCTCGATGATCACGTGCATCATGGCGTTGAGCAACGCCACGTCGGTATCGGGCTTGAACTGCAAATAGCGATACGCCGTACGGGCGAGCTCGCTGCGCCGCGGGTCCATCAAGATCAGCTTGGTGCCGTTGCGCATCGCGTTCTTGAGCCAGGTGGCGGCGACCGGATGATTCACCGTCGGGTTTGCGCCGATCAGGATCACCACTTCAGCCGCCGTGACGTCCATCACCGGATTGCTGACCGCGCCTGACCCGATGCCTTCGAGCAGCGCCGCCACGCTGGAGGCATGACAGAGGCGCGTGCAGTGGTCGACGTTGTTGCTGCCGAAACCGAGCCGCACCAACTTCTGGAACAGGTACGCTTCCTCGTTGCTGCCCTTGGCGGAACCAAAGCCGGCGAGGGCTTTCGGCCCGTGCGTGTCGCGTAGGCTGCGCAGGATGCCACCGGCGAATGCGAGGGCTTCGTCCCAGGTGGCCTCGCGAAATACCTGCATGACGTTGCCGGGGTCCATCGCGAATTCACCGCGCTTGGGGTTGCCCTCGCGGCGGATCAAGGGCACCGTCAGGCGTTGGGGATGCCGCACGTAGTCGAATCCATAGCGGCCCTTGACGCACAGGCGCGCGTGATTCGACGGACCGTCGCGGCCCTCGATGTAGAGGATGCTGTCGTTCTTCACGTGATAAGTGAGCTGACAGCCCACACCGCAATACGGACAGAGCGATGCGACGGTCTTGTCGGGCACGCTCAGAGCCACCTCGCGCGCCGGCATCAGCGCGCCGGTCGGGCACGCCTGCACGCACTCGCCGCAGCCGACGCAGGTGGAGGCGCCCATGGGATCGTCCATGTCGAACACGATCTTTGCGTGTTGACCGCGGAAGGCGAGGCCGATCACATCGTTGACCTGTTCGTCGCGGCAAGCCCGCACGCAGCGTGTGCATTGGATGCAGGCGTCGAGATTGACCGCGATGCCGGCGTGCGTGAGATCCGCTGCGACCTGAGGCCGGGGCGCGAAGCGCGGCTTGCCGACGTCCAGGCGCGCCGCCCATTCGTCGACTTCGTTGTGCCGCGTGTATTCCTTCTCGGGCATGTCCGATTGCAGCAGTTCGATCACCATCTGCTGGGACTTGAGCGCACGTTCGCTGTCGGTCGTGACTTGCATGCCGGCCACCGGTACGCGGCAGCACGCCGGGGCGAGGACTCGCTCGCCTTTTATCTCGACCATGCAGGAGCGGCAATTGCCGACCGCGTCCATTCCGGCCTTGTAGCAGAGGCGGGGGATCTCGATGCCTTCGCGATCCGCGATCTCGATGATGGTCTCGGTGCTCTGCCCGGTGACTTCCCGGCCATTCATCGTGAAGGTCACCGTCGGTGCTTCGAATTGCGCGCGCTCGGCGCGGGTGATCGCATTCATCGTCTTATCCTCAGGCAATTTCGCTCGGAAAGTACTTCACGACGCAATCCACGGGGTTCGGCGCGGCCTGGCCGAGGCCGCAAATCGACGCGTCGCGCATTACCTGCGAAAGGTCGGCGAGCAGCGATTTGTCCCACTTGTCGTGCGCAATCAAGAGATTCGTCTTGGCGGTGCCTGCGCGGCAGGGCGTGCACTGGCCGCAGGACTCGTGTTCGAAAAAGCGCATCATGTTGCGCGCCGCATCCTTGGCCGTGTCCCGCTTGGAGAGCACGATCACCGCCGCCGAGCCGATGAAGCAGCCATGCGGCTGCAAGGTATCGAAGTCGAGCGGAATGTCGCCCATCGACGCCGGCAGGATGCCGCCCGAGGCGCCGCCCGGCAAGTACCCGTAGAATGTGTGGCCATCCTGCATACCGCCGCAGTATTCCTCGATCAGCTCGCGCATGGTAATGCCCGCCGGCGCAAGCTTGACGCCCGGGTCTTTGACGCGCCCCGAAACGGAAAAACTGCGCAGCCCCTTGCGGCCGTTGCGCCCTTGCGATGCGAACCAGGCGCCGCCTTTTTCCAGTAGCTCGCGCACCCAGTACAGGGTCTCGAAGTTGTGCTCGAGTGTCGGGCGCCCGAACAGGCCGACCTGCGCGACATAGGGCGGGCGCAGGCGCGGCATGCCGCGCTTGCCTTCGATCGATTCGATCATCGCCGACTCTTCGCCGCAGATGTACGCGCCCGCACCGCGCCGCAGTTCGATCTTGGGCAGGGGTGCTACGGGCGGATTCGCCTCCAGCTTGGCGAGCTCTGCTTCGAGCAGGGCGCGGCAGCCGTGATACTCGTCGCGCAAGTAGATGTAGATTGCTGCAATGTCGACCGCCCAAGCGGCGATGAGCATCCCTTCGAGGAAGCGGTGCGGATCGCGCTCGAGATACCAGCGATCCTTGAAAGTGCCGGGTTCGCCCTCGTCGATGTTGACGGCCATCATCCGCGGCGCCCGCTCGCCCCGCACGATGCGCCATTTACGCCCGGCGGGGAATCCGGCGCCGCCGAGGCCACGCAGGCCTGAATCCTCCATGGTCTTCAATACGCTCTCGACATCACGCCGGTGCTCCACGCAATCGCGCAACAGGTTATAGCCGCCCTGTGCCGAGTAAGCTTGGAAGTCGATGTAAGCCTGCGGCTGATGGTGAATGTGCCCGGCCCGGACTTCGGTTTGAACCGATTCGAGCGTGGCGCTCGCCACCGGATTCTGATGCACCACGGCCACCGGGGCCTGTTCGCAGCGCCCGACACATGGCGCGGGGATCACGCGGACCTCGCGTCCCAGAAGCGCCGGCAAGCGCGCCAGCAGATCCTTGGCGCCGGCCATCTCGCAGCTCAGTCCATCGCAAACGCGCACCGTCAACGCCAATGGAGCCGGCAGGCTGCCGTCCGGGTTTTCCTTCACCACGTCGAAATGGTGGTAGAACGTTGCCACTTCGTAGACCTCGGTCTGCGCGAGACCGAGCAGCTCCGCCAGGGCGGCCAAATGCGGCGCGCCAAGCTGGCGGTAGCGGTCGTTGATTCGGTGCAGATATTCGATGAGTAGGTCGCGCCGCAGCGGCCGGCTGACCAGGGCCTCGACCTCGGCCAGCGCCTGCGGCTTGACCCGGCGGCCCTTGGGGCCTTGGCGCTTGCGCTGCTTCGTGGCGCCCGCGGGGGCGATGGGAACGACCGGCTTACTCACATATGCACTCCACTACATGGGTTGTTAAGTATGGTGCCCCACTGGCACGAGTGTCCAATCGATCCTGGTAACCACTCGATTCGCCGCGCCTATGGCGCGCCTATGGAGCTTCCACGAAATGCCTGGCGACCGATTCGGCCACGCATACCGGTTTCGCATGGCCTTCGCGTTCCGTGGTCACTTCGACGATGATTTGCGCGCCGCCATCCATGCTCTCGTATGTCATGAGTTTGAAATGGCCGCGCAGACGGCTTCCGACCGGAACCGGGGCCGTGAAGCGCACCCGATTCAGACCGTAATTGACGCTCATGCGCACATCGCCGATCTTGAATGCGGTCCTCACCATGATGGGCAGCAAGCTGAGCGTCAAATGCCCGTGCGCCACCGTCGTACCGAAGGGCCCCGCCGCCGCGCGCTGAGGGTCCACATGAATCCACTGGTCATCGCCGGTGACGGCCGCGAACTGATCGATGCGCGCTTGATCGATGCGGAGCCATTCGCTGGTACCCAAAGTCGAACCGACGAGCGCCTGCAGGTCGGATAGCTTCTTATATGTGTTCATCGTCGACCTCGTTCATCGCCGACTTCGTGCGCCCCGGGGAGCAGCCTTCCCGGTATGATCGCATAAGCGCGCAGCCCCTAGGCAGCATGAGGACGTCGTGCAACCGAATTTAACTCAACGCAAACTCGGCCCTTTCGCCGTGTCGTCGATTGGTCTCGGATGCATGAATCTAAGCCACGGCTACGGTGCGCCGCCTTCGCCGGAGGCGGGTGCGCGGGTTCTTTTGCGGGCCCTGGACCTCGGCGTCACGCATTTCGATACCGCTGCCCTGTACGGCTTCGGCGCCAACGAGGACCTGGTAGGACGCGTCCTGGCGCCGCTGCGGTCCCGATTCGTATTGGCGAGCAAGTGCGGCCTTCAGGGCGTGAGCTCCGAGGCGGGAATGCGCCGCGTGATGGACGGCAGACCCGCGACTCTCAAGCAAACCTGCGAGGACAGTTTGCGCCGTCTCAAGACCGAAGTGATCGATCTCTATTATCTTCATCGCTGGCACAAGACGATTCCGATCGAGGAGAGCGTCGGCGCGCTTGCGGATTTGGTGCGCGAGGGGAAGATTCGCGCCATCGGTCTCTGCGAAGTGTCGTCGGCCACGTTGCGGCGCGCGCACGCCGTGCATCCCGTCGCTGCGGTCCAGAGCGAATATTCGCTCTGGACGCGCAACCCGGAAATATCCGTCATCGATGCCTGTCGAAGCATCGGCGCGACGTTCGTCGCCTTCAGTCCGCTGGCGCGAGGATTTCTCGGGGGCGCTCTGCGCGACGTCGCATCCCTGGAAGCCAATGATCTTCGCCGCACGATGCCGCGATTCAAGCCCGCGGCCTACGCTGCGAATCTTCGCTTGCTGGATGAATACGGGAGGCTCGCGCGCGCAGCGCACGCGTCCATGGCGCAATTGGCGCTCGCTTGGGTACTGGCTCGCGGCGAGCACGTGGTTGCGGTTCCCGGAACCACCAGCGAGGCCCACTTGGAGGAGAATCTCGGTGCCGCAACGATAGAATTGCAGCCGGAACTGATCGCGCGCCTGGATGCGCACATCAACCAGCGCAGCGTCGTCGGGGAGCGCTACAACGCCGCGACCCAGGCGGAAGTGGATACCGAGAATTTCTGATACGCGGGCCCTCGCCCTCGGTGCCGCAGCGTTTCACGCGGTGCCGGCGGTCAGTTCCACGATCGCCCGGTGCGCCTGGTCAATGGCGACGTGAGTGTATGCGTCCCAACCCGAGTCCGAGTTGGCGATCGCGATGCGGCCGAGCTGCCGGCGCGCCTGTTTGGCGATGCGGGCCTGGTGCGCGGGATCGTCGTACAGCGGTGTCGGCGTGTAAGCATATCCATGCGGCCAACGATTGACGGTGATCGCAGCGACGTCGCGGTCGAAATCGAAACCTGCGGAGCCCAACATGCGGCCGAGCTCGTCGCGGATCTCACGCTCGAAGTCCGCAAAGCTCATGGCATAGAGGCGCGCTCGGCCGGCCCGATACTGCTCGCGCATGTTCAGACCCTGATTGGGCGAGGTCGGCGCATGCATCAGGTGAAGACACGCCGGCTTCGAGGGGTCCGCCGAGAACCGATAACCGCCGAGGCCGACGGGGAAATCCAGGGAAGCCGAATAGGTACCGCCGGGATTGTCGATGTAGAAAACGCCGAGCTTGTGCCAGGGATGCCAGTTGCGCACGGCGACATTCACATAGACCAGCGGCGCGCGCACATTCTCATGCAGCGCCGCGCGCTGCTCCTCGCCCGCTTCCGGGGCGAGATAGGGAACCATGGCGTGATAACAGGCAAGCACGCAATCGCGGGTGGCGATGCGCGCTACCTGGTCGCCCTTCACGTAGGCGATCTCGACGCCCCGTGCGACGTTGCGCACATCGACGGCGGTCGAGCTCAGTCGAATCCGCACCGGGTGCTCCGGTCGATCCAGTTGCGCATAATCGAAGGGCGCCAGAACGATATCGTCCATGCTATCGCCCGCCGCAATCGAGGGCACCAGTTTGCGAACCAACATGCGCGCGATCGACGCGTTTCCATCGGGGAAGTGATAGATGTAGGGCTCTTCTCGCTCCAGCCCGAGCGGCGCGCGTTGTGCTTTGAGGCCCGGCAACGCGAGCGTTTCGCTGGCCGGTACGGCGTCGATGCCGACCGCCCATAACTCATGGGTCCGCGTCTGCAGGAACTTCAGTATCTCATCGTCGACGTCCCAATAGCGCTTGAGAAAATCGCGATAGCTGGTGTGCTCCAGAACGGCCCGCCGCTGCTGAGCCGTCTTGCCCGGCAGCACGTCGCGGTCCGACCAGTACATCTCGAACAACTGCGCGCGCGCCCTCGGACCAAGCGGAAATTGATCGAGATACGCGCGCAGCGATTGCTCGTCATGCGGATCTTCGTCCCAGTCCCTCCAGCTGCCGAAGGATCGCCGCACCAGGCGGTCGACGCCGAATGTTTCTCTCTTGAAAAAGACGCTCTGGCTCAAATTCCATCGCGCGTAAAACTCCTGGTCGTAGGCCTTGTTGAAACGCTTGACGTCGATGCCGAGGTCCTTCAGTAGGCCCTTTGCGGCCGCATCCCACTTGCGCGCGGGACCATCGATGGACTGAGTGCCGCCATAGCCGATGAGCGTCTGTCCGTCGACGACGAATTCGTTGCGCTTCGCGTGACCGCCGAAATCGTCGTTGGTATCCAAGATCAGGACGCGCGCGTTTGGGCGTCGCTGCCGGTAGAAGTGGGCGGCGGCCAGGCCGCTGATTCCGGCGCCCACCACGGCCAGGTCATAGTGCTCCGAGACCACGGTTTGAGTTATGTCGAAACGCGAGCCGTCGCGCAGCCGGTGCGCCGCCTCGAAGGAGCCCGGGTGGCTGCCACGCAATCCATCGCGGCCCGGCGGATAGGCCGACCCGGGGGCGGCATCGGCGCGGGCATCGGCGCGCGAGAAGTCGACACCCGCGGCGCCCAAGACGCCGATTGCCACGCCGTTCATGAAGTCGCGGCGAGTGATTCCCGTGGTCATCTTCGCATATTGGCAACACTCATGGGTAACCGCAATTCGGATCGGCGCGTCAATCAGGCGTTGGTGACGATCAAGCCCCGGTGCTATGCTTCCAATAAGGGCGGTTGCAGAATGAACGAGGTAATTCGCGGATTTCTCGACGCATGGCTGCATGGGCAAGCCGGGTGCCGCGCCTTTGCCGCGTTGCTCGGGGCGATTACGCTATGCCCGCAATGGGCGGGCGGCACGGCCGCCGAGGTATCGCCCACCGCCGCCGCCTCCGCGGCCATCGAAGAGCTCGCGGACATCATGGTCGAAGCGCCCGAGCCGCGTTACGTCTCGCCCACCCGACGCGACCAAATAGGACGCATCTGGGCACCTGTCATGATCAACGGCCACGGGCCGTTTCGCTTGGTGCTCGATACGGGCGCGAGCCATAGCGCAGTCACCGCGCTCGTTGCTTTGGCGCTGGGAATACCGATGGATCAGTCGCCGCCCGTGCTGCTGCATGGAGTTACCGGCTTCGCCACGGTGCCGACGATCAAGGTCGATACACTCACCGTCGGCGATCTTGCCGTCGACTCGCCCGTCCTGCCCATCGTGCCCGATGCCCTCGGGGGCGCCCAGGGAATCCTCGGAGCCGAAGGCTTGGCGGGCAAACGCATATTCATCGATTTTCGCCACGACAAGATCTCCATCACCTATTCCCGCAATGAGAAATCCAGCCGTGATTTCGTCGACGTGCCGTTCCACGCGATCCGCAATACGCTGGTCGTCGTCAATGCAGTCATCGATTATGTGCCCGTCAAGGCGATCATCGACACCGGCGGCCAGACGACGATTGCGAATCTTGCCTTGCGCAGCGCTCTTTCCCGGCGCAGCGCGATGTTCAGAGGCCGGCCGGATCAAATCGAAGGTGCGACCAAGGACGTTCAGTCGGGTGAAGTCCTGCCCATGCCCGCGATCGAGTTCGGTTCCATCCAGATCCACGATTCCGGCGTCACCTTCGCCGACATTTATATCTTCAAGCAGTGGAAGCTGTTGAACGAACCCGCCATATTGATCGGAATGGATGCGCTGGGTTTGCTCGATACGCTGGTTATCGACTACCGCCGACACGAACTGCAAATGCGCATGCCAAGGGCGGGGGCGGGCTAGCTCGAAGGAACACTGATGGTCAACAAGCCTGTAATTGGAGTCGCGGCCGCGGTGGTCGTGATCGCGGCGGGTATCTGGTACTACCTGCATAGCCATCATGCACCGGTGCAGAGCGCGCCGGTGGCGGCGCAGCCGGCGCCTGCGGGGCCGCCCGCGGAACCGGCGATTCAACACCCATTGCCCAACGACCAGGGGGATTCATCGAACGCTTCGCTGCCTTCGCTGGCAGACAGCGATCCGGCGTTGAGCGACGCACTTGCGCAGGTCGCCGGTCCCGAAGCGGTCAAGAACTATCTGCTGCCGGAAAACATCATCCGGCACATGGTGGTCACGATCGACAACTTGCCGCGGCAGAAGGTGGCGGTGCAAAAGCGGCCGGTCAGCCCGGCCGCCGGAACCTTCGCGGTCAGCGGCGATGAATTGCACGCGACTCTCGATCCGCAAAACTTCACGCGCTATCAACCGATGGTGGCGGTGGTCAGCAAGCTCGACATGCAGAAGCTTGCCTCGGTCTATGTCCGTTTCTACCCATTGTTTCAGCATGCATATCAGGACCTGGGATACCCGAACGGTTATTTCAACGACCGGCTGGTGCAGGTGATCGATAGCTTGCTGGCGGCGCCGCAGCCCGCCGGTCCCATCGATTTGGTTCGGCCGAACGTCATGTATGTCTTTGCCGATCCGGCGCTCGAGTCGCGTCCCGCCGGACAGAAATTGTTGATCCGGATGGGTCCGGAGAACGCCGCCGCGATCAAGGTGAAACTCAAGGAGCTGCGCGCGGCCATC
>DATMNF010000152.1:0-6019 GCA_035569355.1 Steroidobacteraceae bacterium | reverse complement strand
ACGGCCATGTGGGAGGTCAACAACGTGCCGAATGCGGGTCGTTGGGGTTGCGCGGTCATTTGACTTTCACCTTGGGTATAAAAATCGTCGCCGGATGCTCGAGCAGCTCTTTCAGCGCTTGAATCATCGCTGCAGCATCATAACCGTCCACGAAGCGATGATCGAATGAGGAAGATAAGTTCATGATTCGGCGCACCGCCACGACCCCCTGGTGGACGACGGGCCGCTCGATCGCCTTGTTGAGGCCAATGATCGCCACTTCGGGCGCATTGATGATCGGCGTCGAGGCGATACCGCCGAGCTTGCCGAGGCTGGTGACGGTGATGGTGGAGCCGATGAGTTCATCGCGAGTCGCCTTGCCGTTGCGTGCGCGCTCGGCCAGACGCCGGATCTCGCCCGCCACCTCCCAGAGCCCCAACGATTGGGCGTTGCGCACCACCGGAACCTTCAGGCCGTCGGGTGTCTGCGTCGCGATGCCGACATGCACCGCGCGGTGGCGCACCAGCACGCCGCGGGCCGCGTCATACAGCACATTGCATTGCGGAAACGATTCGAGCACCCGCGTCAGCGCCATGACGACCAGCGGCAAGTAGCTCAAATTCCCCGCGCCTGCCGGCGGCGAGGCGTTCAAATGCAGGCGCAGCGATTCGAGTTCGGTGACATCGACCTCTTCGACGTACGCGAAGTGCGGAATGGTGCGCTTGGCCTCGCTCATACGTTCGGCGATCAGGCGGCGCAAACCGATCACTTTGATTTCAGACGTTTCTGCGGCGCCAGATGGCGCGGCGGCCGTTGCCGCGGCAACCGACGCGGGGCGGGCCGCCGCCGCGGAAACCGGTTGAGCCGCCGGCCGGGCGGTGGCAGCCCGCAGGTCATCGCGCACGATGCGCCCGCCGGGACCGGATCCCACCACCGTCGAGAGGTCGATACCCGCCTCGCGCGCCCGGCGCCGATTGGCCGGCGATGTCATGACCCGGCCGGAGCGCGCAGGCGGCACAGAAGCTCCCGGGAGTACCGGCGCAGCGACGGGTACTGGCGCCGCAGCGGGAGCAGGCGGATCAGTCCGCGCTGAGGGTTGTGAACTCCGCGCATCGCCGGGGCTCCTCGCGATTTCGCCGTTCGCCAGAGCTCCGACGCTCACATCGAAGACGATCAGCGGCGAGCCCACCGCAACCTTGTCGCCGGGTGCGCCCGTAATCGACAAAACGCGGCCGCTCACGGGCGCGGGCACTTCCACGGCCGCCTTGTCGGTCATCACTTCCACAATAAGTTGATCTTCGGTCACGACATCGCCGGGCTTGGTGTGCCAGGCGACGATTTCCGCGTCCACCGTGCCTTCGCCCAAGTCGGGCATCTTGAACACGTATTCGCTCATGCCGGCTCCATGACTGTTTTCAGCGCCATCGCGACTCGTGTCTGGCCGGGAAAGTACTCCCATTCGAACGCGTGCGGGTAGGGGGTGTCCCAGCCGGTGACACGCTGTATCGGCGCCTCCAAGTCCCAGAAACATTCCTCTTGGACGATCGACAATATTTCGGCGCCAAATCCGGAAAAGCGGGTGGCCTCATGCGCCACGACGCAGCGGCCCGTCTTGCGCACGGAGTTGCACATCGCGTCGACATCGAGCGGCACGAGCGAGCGCAGATCGATGATTTCGGCATCCACGTTCATCGCCGCCGCGGCGGCCTCCGCGACGAACACCATGGTGCCGTAGGTGATGATGGTCACGTCTGCGCCGGCGCGCACGACATCGGCCTTGCCGAGCGGCACCTTGTAATAGCCCTCGTCGACCTCGCCCTTTGGGTGCGCGCTCCAAGGGACGGCGGGCTTGGATGGGTCGCCGTCGAAGGGTCCGTTATAAAGGCGCTTCGGCTCGAAGAAAATGACGGGATCGTCGTCTTCGATGCACGTGATCAGCAGACCCTTGGCATCGTACGGATTCGAGGGCATCACCACTTTGATGCCGCTGACGTGGGTAAAAATTCCTTCCGGACTCTGTGAATGCGTTTGGCCGCCGCGGATTCCGCCGCCGCAAGGGGTGCGAATGGTCACCGGCGCGAAGAAGTCTCCGGCGCTGCGGTAGCGGATGCGTGCCAATTCGCTGGCGATCTGATCGAAGCCCGGATAGATGTAATCGGCGAATTGAATTTCGGCGACCGGGCGCAAGCCGTTGATGCTCATGCCGATCGCGGTGGCGATGATGCCGCCCTCGGCGATGGGCGTATCGATGACCCGATGCTCGCCGTACTTGCGCTGCAGACCCTCGGTGGCGCGAAACACGCCGCCGAAGTAGCCGATGTCCTCGCCCATGAGAATCACGGACGGGTCCCGCCTCAGCATGATGTCCATGGCGGAATTCAGCGCCTGAATCATGTTCATATTGGCCATCGTTCAAGTCCCTTTGGAGCGGGTCCCTTCAGACCGGCTCGTTTCCGCGCGCATCAGCTCGCGTTGTTTTTGCAAATGCGCGGGAATTTCCTTGAATACATCCTCGAACATGAGATCCGCATCGAGCTTCGGGCCCTCGCTCATCGTGCCGAAGCCCGTCGCCTGCTTCCAGCTCGAGGCGACCAGCGCATCGAGTTCGGCCGTCAAGGTTTGGTGACGCGCCTCCGACCACTCGCCGAGTTTGATCAAGTGTTGCTTGAGCCGCAGTATGGGATCGCCCAGCGGCCAGTGTTCTTGATCATTCTTGGCGCGATAGCGCGCCGGATCATCGCTGGTCGAATGAGCGGCCGCGCGATAGGTGACGAGTTCTATCAACGTCGGACCGGCGCCGGTGCGCGCCCGCTCGGCCGCCCACTGCGTCACGGCATAGACCGCAAGAAAGTCGTTGCCGTCGACGCGAATCCCCGCGATGCCATAACCCGGACCGCGCGCCGCGAACGAGCGCTGCTCCCCTCCGGCGTATCCCTGAAAGGTCGAAATCGCCCACTGATTGTTCACGACGTTGAGGATGACCGGCGCCTGATAAACCGACGCAAACAACAAAGCGTAATGAAAATCGGCTTCGGCGCTGCTGCCCTCGCCGATCCAACTCGCCGCCAGGTGATCTTCCCCCTTGATCGCCGCCGCCATCGCCCAACCCACCGCCTGCGGGAACTGTGTCGCCAGGTTGCCGGAAATGGAAAAAATGTTTCCCGCCTTGGAGTGGTACATCACGGGCAGCTGGCGCCCCTTGCACATGTCCCGCGTGTTGGACAAGAGTTGACACATGAGTTCGACGAGCGCGATTCCGCGCGCGATCTGCAAGCCCTGATTACGATACGAAGGGAACAGCATGTCGCCGGGGCGCAGCGCCATGCACTGCGCCACCGACACCGCTTCCTCGCCCAAAGAGCGAATGTAGAAGGAGATCTTGCCCCCGCGCTGATTGCGCTGCATGCGATCGTCGAACAGGCGCGTGAGCAGCATGTGGCGCAGCCCGATTTGCAGGTCGGCGGGATCGAGGTGCGGATTCCAGGGCCCCACCGCCTCCCCCGTATCGTCGAGCACGCGCACGAGATCCAGCGCCAAGGACTCGATATCGCGCGCACGCGCATTGATATCGGGCCGCGCCACGGCCCCGGCGGGTGAAAGCTGCACGTAGCTGAAGTCGGGCGCTTCACCGGGACGGGCGGGCGGACTTGGCAAATGCAGGCGCGAGCGTCGGTTCATTGTAGATCTCCGAAAGATCTTCGTTTCTTGGGGGCGAGGACGATGCCAATCGCGTAATTTAGTCCCGTCCGGTCCGACGTGTTGCATTCATTAAGGATGCACCAGATAATTCGGTATGCTCATTCCGAAAATTCGCCGATAATGGAAAAGTCATCCCATCCTGCCATCGATCGGCTGGATTTGCGCCTGCTCGACATTCTACAGCGCCGCGGGGCGCTGTCGGTGGCCGAGGTGGCGGCGCAGACGCGCATCTCCACCACCACGTGCTGGCGGCGCATTCAGCAGCTCGAGCAGAACGGAGTCATCAAGGCGCGCGTGGCGCTGTTGGACCGCAACGCTTTGGGCCTGGATGTGACGATTTTCGCGCACGTCAAACTCGCGACCACGGGACGCGGTGCGCTCGCCGAATTCGAGGCGGCGATTCGTGATCGCGCCGAGGTGCTGGAGTGCTACACGCTCACGGGCGAATGGGACTTTCTGCTGAAGATCGTCACCAAGAACATCAAGGCTTATGAAGCCTTCTACCTCGACTACCTGTCGCGCATTCCCTGCGTACGCTCGGTGAATTCATCGGTCGCCGTCACGGTGATCAAGGAATCGACCGCCCTGCCCTTGGGGACCTAGGAACCGGGCTCTTTGGCACTGCGCAAGGTGGAGCGGAGCTGGATGCCGTCGTGTTCGCTGAAGAGTTCCGCGACCCAGTCGACGAATACGCGGATCTTGCCCGACAGATGTCGATTCTGCGGGTAAACGACGTTCAGTGGCGCGGGCTCGGGAAACCAGTCGCCCAGCAGCAATTCCAGGCTGCCACGCTCCATCGCCTCCTTGAGAACGAACGCAGGGATCTGCGCAACGCCCAAGCCCGCCTCGGCCGCCGCGACGTAGCTGTTCTCATCATCGAGAGCGATGTAGCCGCGCAGGGATGATTGGATGCGCACGCCGTCTTTGGCGAATATCCAATCGAAAATCTTTCCCGTGCGCGGCGAGAAGTGATTGATGCAGCGATGCTCCGTCAATTCGTCGGGATGATGCGGTTCGCGGTGCGCGGCGAGATACGCAGGCGAAGCGCACGTGCCGAAGTACAGCAGGCCCACGCGCCGTGCGATGAGCGTCGAGTCCTCGAGCTCGCCGCTCCACACCGCGCAGTCGATGCCCTCCTCGATCAGGTCGGCGCGGCGCTCGCTGCAGCCAAGCTCAAGCTCGATGTCCGGATATCGGGCAAAAAAGCTCGGCAGCGCCGGCACGATGACCAGTCGCGCGATGAGCGTGGGTACTTCGACGCGCAGCCGACCCCGGGGGCTTGCGTGCCGCTGCCCGAGAGATTCTTCCGTTTCGCGAACTTGAGCGAGGATCGCGACGCAGCGTGGGTAGTAGGCCGCGCCGTCGGGCGTCACGCCGACTCGACGGGTCGTGCGATTGAGAAGCTTCACCCCCAGAGCGGCTTCGAGCTGCTGGATCAAGGTCGTTGCGGTGGCCTTCGGTATCTGCAGGCTATCGGCCGCCCGCGTCACTCCCCCCGTTTCGACGATCCGTACGAATACCTGCATTGCCTGGAGTTTGTTCATGACAATTGTTCGCTTTTCTGAATAGTAATTTCATGATCGCTCTATTTACCATCGAATTACGAACAATAACAATGGGGAGGGTTAATAATTTCTTCAGGAAATACATGAGCTCCAAGATCAAGCACGTAACGGACGCGACGTTTGACAGCGAAGTCCTCGAATCATCGGTTCCGGTCCTGGTCGACTACTGGGCCGAATGGTGCGGGCCGTGCAAAATGGTCGGACCGGTGCTCGATGAGTCCGCGGAGGACTATGCCGGCCGATTGAACATCGCCAAAATCAATGTCGATGAGAACCAATCCGTGCCCGCCCGTTACCACGTGCGCGGAATCCCAACGCTCATGCTCTTCAAGGATGGCGAGGTGGCGGCTACCAAGGTTGGCGCAGTATCGAAGTCGCAACTGGCCGCCTTCATCGACGCCAATTTGTAGCGGGTCCGCGGGTTTGTAGCGCGTCTACGGGTTTGTAGCGCGAGGACGCGTTTGCTGCGCCACGCGCCGCGGCGCTGTTCTACGTCAGAAGTACCGTCGCTCCGATCGTGCGCCTGCTCTCCAGGTCGCGGTGCGCGCGGGCGCCATCGCGCAGGGACAGGCGTTGCCCGATGTGCGCCTTGATTTCACCCGAGGCCAACCTTGCGAACAAATCCGCAGCGCGCGCAGCGAGATCTTCGCGGCCCTTGATGTAGTCGAATAACATCGGCCGTGTCGCGAACAGCGAGCCGCCGGAGGCGAGGTCCGAGAATTTGAAATCCGCGATCATTCCCGACGATTGACCGAAATGGACGAACATGCCGCGCG
>DATMNF010000151.1:0-2471 GCA_035569355.1 Steroidobacteraceae bacterium | reverse complement strand
CCCAAATCCTCGCCGCGGCCATCACCTGCAATGATCCGCTTCAGCATTCGATCCAGCCAGCCCGTGCCTTCCCGGCACGGGGTGCATTGTCCGCAGGACTCCGACATGTAGAAGCGCGCCAGCCGCTCCAATGCGCGCACCATGCAAGTGGTTTCATCCATGACGATGACGGCGCCGGTGCCGATCGAGGATCCGGCCTTTTTCATGGAGTCATAATCCATGTTGGTTTCCCAAATGATTTCGGCGGGCACCACCGGGCAGGACGATCCGCCGGGAATCACCGCCTTGAGCTTGCGTCCCTTCCAGATGCCGCCGGCCAGCGCCATCAATTCCTTGAACGGCACGCCCATGGGTAGTTCAAAATTTCCGGGCCTCTCCACGTGGCCTGAGACCGAGAAAATGATGGTGCCGCCCGAATTCACCGGGCCCAATCCCGCAAACCAGGCGGCGCCCTTGCGCATGATGGTGGGTACCGAAGCAAAACTCTGGGTGTTGTTGATGGTTGTCGGTTTGCCGAACAACCCGAAGCTTGCCGGGAACGGTGGCTTGAAGCGCGGCTTGCCGGGTTTACCCTCGAGCGACTCGAGCAGCGCGGTTTCCTCGCCGCAAATATAGGCACCGGCGCCGACGAAGGTATGCAGATCGAAGTCCACGCCGGACCCGAGAATATTCTTTCCCAGCAAGCCGGCGGCGTAGGCCTCCGCCAGAGCCGCCTCGAAGCGCGGGATGGGCTCCGCCAGGAACTCGCCGCGAATATAGTTGTAGCCGACGCTCGCGTTCATCGCGTAGCCGCCGATCGCCATGCCCTCGATGACTGAATGAGGGTTGTAGCGCAGGATCTCGCGATCGTGGCAGGTGCCGGGTTCGGATTCGTCCGAATTGCACACCGCATATTTCTGCACCGGCGAGGCGCGCGGCATGAAGCTCCATTTCACGCCCATCGGAAACGCCGCACCGCCGCGGCCGCGCAGCCCCGATGCCTTGACTTCGTCGATGATTTTGTCGCGCGGCGTCTGTTCGCGCAGTATCTTCTCCCACGCCTGATAGCCGCCGAACTGACGGTACCCCTCGAGCGTCCACGATCGCTCGTGCTTGAGCGCTTCGAATAACACCAGGTTCTGTTCGTAAGACATCAGCAGCCCTTCAACCGTTAGGTCAACTCATCCAGGATCTGATCGATGCTTTGCGGCGTCAGATTCTCGTGGTACACGTGGTCCACCATCATCATCGGAGCGCCGCAGCACGCGGCCAGGCATTCCTCTTCGCGCTTCAGGTAGATCCGTCCATCCGGCGTACTGTCGCCGGTCTTGATGCCGAGCTTCTTCTCGATGTACTCGACGACTTCCTGCGAGCCGCGCAGCATGCATGAAATGTTGGTGCACACGGAAATATGATGCCGGCCCACCGGCTTCGTTTCGAACATGGAATAAAACGACGCCACCTCGTACACCAGGATGTTCGGCAATTCCAGGTACGCGGCCACCGCATCCATGATGTCCGTGGTCAAAAACCCCTTGTTCTCGTGCTGCGCGGCATGCAGGGCGGACAGCACCGCGGAGCGCTTGCGATCGGGAGGAAATTTGGCCACCCAGTGATCGATTTCTGCGCGCACCTGCGCGGACAGTTGCGCGCTCATCGGTCGATCTCGCCGAACACGATGTCCTGGGTGCCGATGACCGCCACCACGTCGGCCAGCATGTGCCCTCTCACCATTTCGTCGAGCGCCGAGATATGCGCGAATCCCGGCGCGCGGACCTTCAATCGATAGGGCTTGTTGGCGCCGTCCGATACCAGGTACACGCCGAGTTCGCCCTTCGGCGCCTCGATCGCGGCGTACACCTCGCCCTCCGGCACGCAATAGCCTTCGGTCATGAGCTTGAAATGATGGATCAGCGACTCCATGTCGCCCTTCATCTCTTCGCGCCGCGGCGGCCGCACCTTGCGATCATCGATCATCACCGCGCCCGGGTTCCCCTTCAGCCATGCGATGCATTGCTCGATGATGCGATTCGACTGGCGCATCTCTTCGATGCGCACCAGGTAGCGGTCGTAGCAATCGCCGTTGACTCCCACCGGAATGTCGAAGTCGACCCGATCGTACACTTCGTAGGGCTGCTTCTTGCGCAGGTCCCACTCGATGCCGGAGCCGCGCAGCATCGGTCCGGAAAAGCCCAGCTGCATGGCGCGCTCCGGGGTGACCACGCCGATGTTCACGGTGCGCTGTTTCCAGATGCGATTGTCGGTGAGCAGAGTTTCGTATTGATCGACGCACGCCGGAAAGCGTTTGACGAAGTCGAAGATGAAATCCAGCAGTCCGCCCGAGCGCCGGCTGTTCAGGCGATCCACATCTTTCTTGCTGCGCCACTCCGAGTACTGATACTGCGGCATCGCTTCGGGCAGGTCGCGGTACACCCCGCCCGGCCGGTAGTAGGTGGCGTGCATGCGCGTGCCGGAGACGGCCTCGTAGCAAT
>DATMNF010000150.1:0-3664 GCA_035569355.1 Steroidobacteraceae bacterium | reverse complement strand
GGCGCGGCCCCCGTGTGATCGAAGCAATCGACCACGAATTCCAGGAATTCCGAATCCCCGAGCGTTTGACCGGCGATGTTGATTGCGACGCTGCGGCCCGGCGGTAATCTCAACCCGCCGCGCCCGAGCGCTGACAGCACTGCCTGCACGACCCAGCGATCGATGTCGGGCATCAGGCGGTAGCGCTCGGCCGCACGGATGAAATCCGCCGGTGGCGCACCCGGCTGGCCTTTCTCCCCTTCCAGGCGCACGAACACCTCGATCGCGGGACCGCGCATGCCGTCGGGCTGGGCATGCACGATGGGCTGGTAATAGAGCTCGAACTTGCTGTCCCGCAACGCGCCCTGCAGCTTCTGCAGCCAATGGATCTCGCCGCTGTGACGAGCGCTCGCTTCCTCGCGCGCGGAATACACATGGACGTGCAAGCCGCCCTGCTTTTTCGCGACATAACACGCCGAATCGGCCGAGTTCATGATGTCTTCGATGGCGCCGCCGTCGCGGCCGATCTCCACCAGGCCGATGCTGACGCCGATGTTGAATATCTTGTCCTTCCAGACGAACCGATAGTCGTTGACGGTGCGTACGACGTCGTCGCAGATTTGCCGCGCCTTTTCGAGCGGGCATCCCACCAACAGAAGCGCGAATTCATCGCCGCCGATGCGCCCCGCCGTATCCGAATCGCGTACCGCCTCTTTGATGAGCGAGGCGACTTCCCGCAACATGTTGTCACCCGCGGTATGGCCGCAGGTGTCGTTCACGACTTTGAAGCGGTCGAGGTCCAGGTAGCACAGGGCATGACCGACGTTGCCGGTCTGAGCGGATTCCATGGCCTCCTGCAGCCGCCGCTCGAATTCGCGCCGATTGACCAGGCCGGTCAGGGCGTCGTGGCTCGCTTGATAGGTCATTTGACGCGTGAGCCCGCGCAATTCGCTGGTATCGTGCAGAACGAGCACCAACCCCAAGATGTCCTTGCCGTCGAAGCGCAGCGGCGTGACGCTGATCTCCACCGAGCGTTCCGGGCCTGCATTGGCTGGAACGAGCACGGCCCGGCGCCCCATCGTTACGCGGCCTCCGGTCGCGAGCGCCTTGCGCACCGGATCTCCGAGCGAGCGGCGATCCGTCTCATCGACGAGCGAGGCGACGTCGGAAAATGACTTGCCCATGACCTGATCGAAGCGTTGGCCAAGCAAGGTTTCCGCGGCATGGTTGATGTAGTCGATGCGGCCTTCGGCATCGACCGTGATGACGCTCTCGCCCATGGCGTCGAGTGTCACCATGGCGCGCGGCCTCGACGGGACGGCCGTCGGCCCGGTTTCCGGCAACATTTCGAGGGCGGTGAGAAGCAGCGCGGGTTCGCCGGCGCTGTCGATCACGGTGCTCGAGAGCTCGACGCGGGTCACTTGGGCTTGAGCGCCCACCAGCTCGATCTCGTAGCGCTCCGCCGCGGGCTCGCCCGCCAGCCGCCGCTTGAGATTATTCGCCACGAGTTCGGCGTATTCGGGAGCGACGAAGTCGGTCAAGGGTCGCCCCACGACGTCGGCGGCGCTCAAGTTGAGCAACGCAAGGAAGCGCGAATTGGCGAACAAGATGCGCTCGCGATGCACGAGCACTGCGTCGTGCACCGTCTCTACCAGTCGCTCAAACAGCACTTCGCGGTCGAGCAGACGCGCGCCGCGGTGTTCGAGCTCCTCCATCAGCTTGTTGACTGCGGAGCCGAGCCGGCCCAAGGGGTCGGGCGCACCGTCGAGCCCGATGCGCCCCGTGGCGCCGACCTCGCGTGCGAGCCGCAGAATTTGCTCCGAGAACGCGTCGAGGTCACGTTCTTGCCGCCGCTTCCGCGCATAGAGCACGGCCCAGCCCGCCACCAGGGCGAAAATCGAAAACCAGAGTACGGTGGGAGGCAAGATCAACGCGGACCTCGATAGTGATGAACCTTAACGACGCTTGATCTTAGTACCCATGCGGGGCTGTAACGTCGCGATTCATCGTGACTCGAAGAATAGCGCACGGGCATGGCGAAGCCTCCCGAAATTGACCATAATCAACGGGGTTAATCCTGTACGAGAAATCATGGATACACTCACCGCTCGTCGGCAAATGGTGGATCAGCAGATACGCACGTGGGAGGTTCTCGACCCGCGCGTGCTCGATGTGCTGTCGGCCGTGCCGCGCGAGGCTTTCGTGCCGCCCGACTATCGCGAGCTTGCGTTCGCCGATGCGCCGATTCCCATCGGATTCGGACAGACTATGCTGGCTCCCAAGCTGCAGGGGCGTATTCTGCAGGCGCTTGGGACCAATGCGACCGACAGCGTCCTGGAAGTGGGCAGCGGCACGGGCTACCTCTCGGCGTGCTTAAGTTTACTCGCATCCTCGACGCACTCGATCGACATACACGCGGGACTCATCGACTTATGCAAAGTCAACCTGCGCGCCGTAGCGCAAGCCAAGGTGCAATTCGAGATCCGCGACGCCTTCAGTCCCGCGACGCTGGGCGAGTACGACGTGGTCGCCGTCACCGGTTCGATGCCGATCTACGATGCTCGCTTTGAACGCTCGCTTAAGTTTGGTGGTCGTTTGTTCGCCATCGTCGGAACGCCGCCGGTCATGGATGCCGTCCTGATACGCCGGGTAGACAGCACCGAGTGGAGCCGCGAGAGTTTGTTCGAAACGGTCGTCGAGCCCCTGATCAATGCCACCGCGGCGCAGAAGTTCGTTTTCTGATGATCAAGAACATCACCCCCCGGGAATTCCTGGAACGGCGTACGGGCGGCGCCGACATGACTCTTCTGGACGTTCGCGAAGATTGGGAAACGCAGCTGGCGCCGGTGCCCAGCGACATCGTGCACATCCCCATGGGGCAGATAGGCGATCGATTGGGCGAGCTCGACCCGAAACGGGAAATCGTCGTGATCTGTCGATCCGGAGGCCGCAGCCTGGAAGTGGCGCGGTTTCTCGAAACCAAGGGCTTCGGCCCGGTGTACAACCTGGCCGGCGGGATATTGGCCTGGTCCCGAGACTTGGACCCCCGGATCCCGCAATATTGACTCCGCCTGGAGTATCCTTGACTGGGTAGGTGATATGGTTATATATAACACTATATAACCTCGGGACGATCCATGAAGCGATTGTTGACGATACTTGCGGTGTGCCTGAGCGCGAGCCCTGCGCCGGCGGCGGACCTTCTCGCCGTCTATCAGCGCGCACTGCAGAACGATCCACAGCTTCGCGAAGCCGAAGCGACGCGCCTTGCCGCGCTCGAAGCGAAGCCGCAGGCATTGTCGGCGTTGCTGCCGCAGCTCTCGGGAACCGGGATCGTGACGCGGGAAAAAGACACCGGGTCGACCAATACCACGGAGCCGACGAGCAGTCCGACCGGCACCGGAAGCGTGGGCCTGATCAGCTTTCCCTTCGATGGTCGCATCGACACGACGACGCACCGCTACGGTGTCGACCTCAGGCAAAACGTGTTCCGCTGGGACAATTGGGTGGCCCTGCAACGCGCGGATTCTCAGGTGGCACAGGCCGAAGCTGACTACCAGGCCGCGCAGCAAGACCTGATGGAACGGGTTGCGCAGCGCTACTTCGATGTCCTCGCGGCCCAGGATGATCTCGAGGCGCTCAAGGTCGCGTTGACCTCGATCCAACGTCAACTCGACCAGGCCGA
>DATMNF010000149.1:0-5460 GCA_035569355.1 Steroidobacteraceae bacterium | reverse complement strand
ATCAACGTTATAAACCTTGATGGCGACGTCGCGGCCATAATAGGGATCGTGCGAGAGATACACGATGCCGGTGCTGCCCCGCCCGACCTCGTTGATAATGACGTACTTGCCGATCTTCTCGGGCAGCGATGCGCGGCCGTTCGGGGACTTCGCGTGAGAATTTAAGCGAGTATTGCTCAAGGTAACCGCGCGCTGCAGGACGTCTATTCGACTTAAGTGGCCGAAAGGATACTGGGGAGCCTGGACCTAAACTGTGATTTGGGTCGAGGCTTAGGCGAAGTGATCCCATCCCCGCGCTCCCGGCAGGAAATCCCTGCCGTTTAGCGACCAGGTCACGCCGCTGCCGGAGCGAAATTCGCCGATGGTGGTCAAGCTTAAGTTCAATTGATCCGCCACGGCCTCGAGTTCGGCGTAGCGCTGCGCCGGCACTGCGAGCAGCAATTCGTAGTCATCGCCCGCGGCCAGCGCCCAATCGCGCGCCTGCGCAGCGGGTACCGCGGCGCACATGGCCTTCGACAGCGGCAAGCGCTCTACCTCGACATGCGCGGCGACGCCGCTCGCCAATGCGAGCTTCGGCAGGTCGCCGACCAGCCCGTCTGAGAGATCCATCGCCGCCGTCGCGATGCCGCGCGCCGCCAATCCGAATTGCACCCGAGGCGTCGGGTAGTCGAAACGCTCGATGAGTTCCGACGCCGCGAGGCGAATTGCCGCTGCCGGCGGCGATGTGACGAACGCAAGTCCCGCGCCGCCGTCGCCCAAGGTGCCGGTCACTACCATCAAATCTCCAACGCCGGCTCGGTCGCGGCGAAGCGCGCTGCCGCGCGGGACGTGTCCCAGGATTTGCACGCTCACCGTCAGAGGGCCGCGCGTCGTGTCGCCACCCACCAAAGCGACTCCATGTGCGTTCGCGAGATCCAGAAATCCCGCGGAGAAGCGCTCCAGCCAAGCGATGTCGAGGCTTGGCATGGTCAGTGCCAGCGTCGCCCATGCGGGAGTTGCGCCCATCGCGGCCAAATCGCTCAAGTTGACGGCCAGTGCTCGATGGCCGATCGAGCGCGCATCGGTGCCCGCGGGAAAATGGCTGCCCGCCACCAGGGTGTCAACGGCGGCAACCAATTGCGCGTCCGGTGGCACATCGAGCACGGCCGCGTCATCGCCGATGCCGACGATGACGCCGGACTGCGCGTCGTCCATAGTTTGGCGGCCCAAAAAAAAGCGCCGAATCAATTCGAACTCGCCGAGATCGGAAGTCTCTGCGCTCATCGCGGTCACCCGATGCCGTACTCGTGCGGGCGCAATTCCTGAGCCGCTCGATCCAACACGGCGTTGACGAACTTATGCCCATCGGTCGCACCGAATTGCTTGGTCAGTTGTACCGCCTCGGCGAGCGCCACCCGGTACGGCAATTCCGGACACGACTCCAGTTCATGAAGCCCCAGCCACAACACCGCATGTTCGATCGGATCAAGCTCATGCGGCGGAATCTCGCAGAGCAGCGCGAGTCGGGAATCCAATGCCTCGCGGTTCGGCGCGATAGCCGCGATCAAGCTCCTGAAATAGTCCAGGTCCACCCGGTCCGCCTCCGGATCGGCCGCGAACTCTTGCTGAGTATCCTGCCAAGACCGAGGGTTCATCTGTATTTGATAGAGCGCCTGCAGGGCCAACCGCCGCGAAAGACTGCGAGCCCGATGGCCGGGGCTACCCTTGCCCGCGTTGGGGCGCTTGCCGGCCACGTCTCAAGGATCCAGACGGCGCAAGAGATTGGCCATTTCCATTGCCACGAGCGCCGCGTCCGCGCCCTTGTTGCCGGCCTTGCCGCCCGCCCGATCCACGGCTTGTTCCACCGTGTCGGTCGTCAACACACCGAACGCAATCGGCACTCCGGTTTCGAGCGCAATGCGCGCAATGCCTCCGGCGCATTCGCCGGCGACGTAATCGAAGTGCGGCGTCTGACCGCGGATCACGGCGCCCAAAGCAATCAGCGCCTCGTAGCGGCGCGAGAGCGCCAGTTTGCGAGCCACGATGGGAATATCGAACGCACCCGGCACGCGCACGATCTCGATCTGCTTGTCGCTCACCCCGTGGCGCTTGAGCGCATCGAGAGCGCCGCGCACCAACGGTTCGACCACGAAATCATTGAAGCGAGCGGCGATGAGCGCAAAACGCAGATCGCGCGCCAGCAATTCTCCCTCGACTATCTTCGGCTGATCGTTAGGCACGAGACTTTCCTTCTCAGAGATTGGCGCTGAGTATAGCCGCCGACGCTCTCATTCGCCGCCATCGACGTAACTGGTCACTTCCAGATCGAAGGCGGCGAGGCCTTGCAGTTGTTTGGGAGCGCTCAGCACGCGCATGCGCTTCAGACCAAGGTCCTTGAGGATCTGCGCGCCGATCCCGTAGGTTCGGATCACGGTGGCACCCGGGTGACGGGTGTTCGCTGTCTTTGCATCCAGCAGTCGCACGCTGTCCATGAATTCCCGCGGCGTCTCTTCAGGCCGCAAAATCACGATGGCCCCCGACGGTTCGCGAGCCACGCGGCGCATCGCGGCATGCAGCGGCCAGCCCAGCCGCTCGTTGCGGATACCCACCGCGTCACGCAGCGTGTCCTTGATGTGTACGCGCACGAGCGGCGGGAGGGCCGAGTTCAGGTCGCCTTTGACCAGCGCGATATGCACAGTCTTGTTGACGTGATCCTCGTAGCAATACAGTTTGAAGGTACCGTCCTCGGTCTCGACCGTGTCTTCGTAAATGCGTTCCACCGAGCGTTCGTTCTTGAGGCGGTAGCGGATGAGATCCGCAATCGTGCCGATCTTGAGGTCGTGTGCTTTCGCGAACTGTTCCAGATCCGGCCGGCGCGCCATGGTGCCGTCGTCGTTCAGAATTTCGACGATCATGGCGGCGGCGGAAAATCCCGCCAAGCGCGCCAGGTCGCAACCCGCTTCAGTGTGGCCGGCGCGGGTCAACACACCGCCGGGCTGCGCCATCAGCGGGAATACGTGTCCCGGCTGACGCAAGTCCTCCGGCCTGGCATTCGGACTCACCGCAGTTTTTATCGTATGCGCGCGATCGTGCGCGGAAATGCCGGTCGTCACGCCCTCGGCGGCCTCGATCGACAGCGTAAAGTTGGTGCGATGGCTGCTGTCGGTATCGCTCACCATCAGGGGGAGGCGCAACTGACGGCAGCGCTCGCGCGTGAGGGTGAGGCAAATGAGCCCGCGGCCATAGCGCGCCATGAAGTTCACGTCTTGAGGGCGCACGCAGTCCGCCGCCATGATCAGGTCGCCTTCATTTTCCCGATCCTCGTCATCCATGATTACCGCCATTTTGCCGCGGCGCTGGTCCTCGAGGATTTCGTCTATCGTATTGAATGCGGGCATAGGTAGTCTTACTCGTCGGGTTTTGTCATGAGCCGGTCTAGGTATCTTGCGATCACATCGATTTCGACGTTCACGACGTCGTCGATCTTAAGCTCGCCGAGCGTGGTGACCTTGAGGGTATGAGGAATGATGTTGACGTCGAAGCGGCTGCCGTCGACCCTGTTGACGGTAAGGCTCACGCCGTTGACGCAGATCGATCCCTTCGGCGCCACGAAGCGCATCAGGAACACCGGCAACTCGAACTCCATGCGCCACGAACGTGCGTCTCGAGCGAGAGCCCGGAGCGTCCCCACCGCATCGACATGCCCGCTCACTAAATGGCCCCCTAGAGGCTCTCCGGCACGCAGGCTCGGTTCCAAATTCACCCTCGACCCCCGACTCAAGATGCCGAGCGTCGTCTTGGCCATTGTTTCGCGCGAGACATCGGCATAGAAGCGCGTACCCTCTTTGCGCGTCACCGTCAGGCATACCCCTTGTACGCTCACACTGTCGCCTATCGCAATGCGATCAAGGTCGAGAGCAGGAGCGCCCGCGCCATCGCCTGCCGCCGCGCCTGCGGCCGCGTCGATTCCCAATTCCAGGTCACCGCCCTTCTCCGCCAAGGAGGTGATTCGGCCCGTCGTCGCAATGATTCCAGTGAACATAATCAGGGATACCTTGGCTTCAACACGAGGCGCAGGTCGGCTCCGACGCGCTGCACGTCTGTTAAGTCGAATGCGGGAAGCGCTCCGGGAGGCCCCAATCCGCTCACATGCATGAGCGGTGGGGCATCGGCGCCCAGCAGGGTCGGCGCGATGTACAGCACCAATTCATCGACGAGCTTCGCCAGGATGAAGGCTCCGGCGAGTCGGGGCCCGCATTCGACCAACAGCTCGTTGACCTCGAGTTCAGCCAATCGCGCGATGGCCGTGTGCAAATCCAATCCGCCGGCCGCTCGCGGCAGGCGTTCGACTTTCGCGGAATGTTGCGAGCGCACCGGGGCGTCCGTCGCCGCAAATACCAATGCGCCGCCTCCGTGAAACAGCTTCGCGCTCGTGGCGCACGAGAGCATGGGGTCGAGCAGCACCCGAAGCGGTTGCCTGACCCATGAGCCGTACGCCAGTCGAACATCGAGCCGCGGATCGTCGGCTCGAACGGTGCCCGCACCGGTGAGAATCGCACTGCTGCGAGCGCGCCAAACCTGCACGTCGGCCCGCGCTGCCTCGCGGGTGATCCACGCGTGACCGTGGGATGCCGGCGCGGTGCGCGCATCGAGACTCATGGCCAACTTCAATCGAATGAAGGGGCGGTGCCGCTCGAAGCGCGAGAAGAATCCGATATTCAGCTCGCGAGCCTCGGCGGCCAGCACACCGACGGACACGGCAATCCCGGCGGATTGCAGCCGCTCGATGCCGCCGCCGGCAACTCGAGTATTCGGATCAACGCTCGAGCACACCACGCGCGCGACTCCGCTTGCAATCAATGCCTCCGTGCAGGGTGGCGTTCGTCCCGTGTGACTGCACGGCTCCAGTGTCACGTACACAGTGGCGCCCCGCGCTGCGGGACCCGCGGCGCGCAGCGCCAATGCCTCCGCGTGCGCCTCGCCCGCCCGCTCGTGCCACGCCTCGCCCAATACTCGGCCGTCCCTAACAACCACACAACCGACGCGCGGATTGGGATCGGTGGTATAGAGTCCCCGAGCCGCGAGGGTGAGCGCGCGCGCCATGTGCGCCTGATCTTCCGATGCGCTGACCTGCGTCATTTGCCCTCGTCGCTTTCTTCATCGCCCGGGAGCAGAGGCAGTTGATCCTTGCTGGGTTCGCGGCGGCGGCGATGACGGCGCAACTGATCGATTTCCGTGCGGAAGGCTTCTACATCCTGGAAGCTTCGGTACACCGAAGCGAATCGAACATAGCCGACCTCATCCAGGTGACGCAGCTCCTCCATGACCATCTCGCCGATGCTACGCGAAGCGATTTCCCGCTCTCCTAGACTGCGCAATTTGTGACAAATTCTCGCCACCGCGGCCTCGATGGCCTCCCGGCCGACGGGACGCTTTTCGAGCGCCTTCTGCATTCCGTGAAGCAGTTTGTTCTCGTCGAAA
>DATMNF010000148.1:0-9994 GCA_035569355.1 Steroidobacteraceae bacterium | reverse complement strand
GGCGTTGAGCGAGCACCGCAAGAGCTGCCCTGACTGCGATCAGTTTACGGCGCGGCTGCTGCGCTTTGAATCGCGCCTCGAACGGGCCTTGGGCGTGGCGTTTGCGGAGCCCGCGTCGGCTAGGGGTTTGCAAATGCTCGTCAAAGCGTCGGGACCAACGGTACGCTCGCGGAGCTCACCCAAGGGCTGGCTGGCGATGGCAGCCAGTGTGCTGGTGGCTGTTGTGGTTGCGGGAAGCCTTTGGCTCGGAATTCCGGGGTCGAGCCTTGCCGCCGATGTCGTGACGCACATGCGCGAGGAGCCGCAAGCGTGGCTTCGAACCGATGTGGGAGTGCCGGACACGACGTTGCAGAACGTACTACGCGATTCGCACCTGCGCTTGGCCGATGCAGGGGTGGTCAGCTATGCGAGTAGTTGCCAGTTCCGCGGACATCATGTGCCGCACCTCGTAGTCCAGACCGAATCCGGCCCGGTCACCGTAATGGTGCTGGTACATGACAAGGTGTCCAAGCCCGCGCGGTTCGACGAACAGGGCTACCGGGGAGTCATCGTGCCGGTACCCGGGCATGGCAGCCTCGCCGTCCTCACACGGGGTTCAGCTACGGATCCCAAGACCATTGACCAAATTGCCCACCGAGTGCTCGACTCCATCGTTTGGACCGGCTAGCGTTCCGGCAAATCCTCTTCAGATTCCCACTTCGCCAAGCAAATCGATCAACTGGCGCGCACTCGCCGCGAGGGTCGGGTGATCGGCCTCGAATTGAACCGCGACTCGTTCCAGCCGCTCGGCGAGCGAGCCGTGCTGAGAGATCGGCGGATCAGCGGGCTTGTCGATCAATCGATTGATGTCGCGCATCATGTCGCCGAGCGACTCCCTGGACTTGGGGTCCGCTCGAAGAGCATCGGACAGCTCCGCATGCAGCTTGGCGAGGAGGTCATGCAAAGATTTCTTATCCATATATCGGGTCCTGAAACACGTGCGCGGTGTAATCCCTTCCTATTGTGCCACTCGCTCGGGAGTCAGGCGGCCTACTTCCACATACCCGGCCCCGCCTGCCGCAATCCCCGTTTGAATCTCGGCATAGGCGCCGCTCAGGTATTCGTCGGCTCCGTAGGGCGGGTTGACAATCATCAAGCCGCTGCCGGCGAGTCCGACGCCGGCGTCGTCCGGATAAATGGCGAGATCGGCGAACAGCATCTTGGGGATGCGCAGCGCTTCGAACCGGGCGTGCACCATGCTGCGCTGTGACGCGCTGCGGATCGGGTACCAGATCAGGAACATCCCACTCGGCCATCGTCGATAGGCGTCGGTAAACGCCGCCAGCATCAACTTCAATTCGTCGAGGCTTTCATAGGGTGGATCGATCAATACCAATCCCCGGCGCTCGTCCGGCGGCAGAAAGCTCTTGAGCGCTGCGTAACCATCGCCGATTTCGGTGCGCACCCGTCCAAGGGACTCGATCTCCCGCTCCACCGCGCGCGCCTCCGCCGGTACAAGCTCCACGAAGAGCGCACGATCCTGAGGGCGCAGGCGGCTCGCGATCAGCGCCGGCGAACCCGGATAGCGCGCCAGGCGCTTGCCGCGCCGCGCGCGAATCGCCGCGAAGTAGTCCGCCAGCGCCGTTGCACCGATGCGGTTTTCGATCAGACGCTGCACGCCGCGCTCCGCCTCGCCGGATTTGTGCGCTTCCGGCGCTTGCAGATCGTAGTAACCGCGCCCCGCATGACTGTCCAGCACGAAAAACGCGGCCTCCTTGCGCTGCAACGCGCCCATGCAGTACACCAAGCCGACGTGTTTCGCCACGTCCGCAAAATTTCCCGCATGATAGATGTGCCTGTAGTTCACCGCGCAGGCATTGTGCCTGGGTCGATGGGCGCCGTCGAAGCTATCCCTCGGCTAGGCTCCTAAGCGGCGCGCAGCGCCTCCACAACCGGCAATCGCGCCGCGCGGATGGCGGGCAGTAAACCGCCGATCATGCCGATGACTATGGAGATGACAAGGCCCCGCGCGACGAGCGCAGGGGTCACCTTGAAATTGAATACTACTTGCGTGAAGCCCTGCCCAAGCGTCGACACGGATAGATTGTTGAACAGCACGTAAGCGATCGCCGCGCCGAGTAACCCGCCGATCACCGCCAGCAACAGCGCCTCGATCATCACCGAGACCAGCACGGGGAGGCCGCCGAAGCCGATCGCGCGCAGCGTCGCGATCTCCTTGCTGCGCGTGGCAACCGCGGCATACATGCTGTTGAGCGCCGCGAAGACCGCACCGAGCGCCATGATGGCCGTAACCACCCCCGCCAGCACGCCGATCGTCTTGCGGAACTGCCTGGTCTGGCCGCTGAAGTAGTCCTGCTGCCGCATGACATCGACGGTGAGGCGAGGATCGGCGGCAAGCCCCCGCTTGAGCTTGTCGAAGCCATCCGCGCCCTCGAGTGCAGCGAGAACCGAGCTCGAGCCGTTGCGGCCGAACGTCGAACGGGCGACATTGATGTCGGCCCACAATTCGCTCTCGTAAGCGTCGCCCGATTCGAATACGCCGACGACCGTCCAGTCCGAGCCGCGCATCCGCACGACCTTGCCCAATTCGGCTCCCTTGAACTGGCGCAGCACACCGCGACCGACGATCAACTCGCGCAGCCCAGGCGTGAAGGGCCGGCCCTCGACGATCTTCAATTGCGGGCGCAGCTCGAAGGCGGAGGGTTCGACTCCGCGCAGGGTGATGTTGGCGCCGCTCTTGACATCGTCCTTGCGGATGAGCTCCGCGATCACGATCATCTCGGCCGAAGCCGAGGGTCGGCCGTCCTTCCCTGAGCGAATGCCGGAAGCGTGCTCGATCAAGTCGCTCGAATCGCGATCCAGGCCGGAATTGAGCTCGGCATCGGAGCCGCCCCGCATGATGATCGCCACGTCGGGGCGGCCGCTGGCCTTGAGCGTGCTTTCGAAGCCCGTCGCCATCGCCAACAACGCGGTGAACACCGCGACCACGCCGGCGAGACCGATGACTATCACCAGAGAAGACGCCCAGCGCTCGGGAATGCTCTTGACGTTGATGCCGGTGACGGCACTCACTTGGCTCAACATGACTTTAACCCGCTAATGAATTTCATCGCCCGGCCAACGCATCCACGATCTTCAGGCGCCGCGCGCGCAGCGCCGGCAGAAGGCCCACGGCAATGCTCATGAGCACTATGGCCGCAATCCCCATGAACCAAACGAACGCATCGACCCTGAGCTGGAACTGGCCGCCGGTCGCTTTTTCCACCATCGCGCCCAGGATGGTGGCGAGCACCAGACCGACCAACCCGCCGCCCAGACACAGTGCGAGCGCCTCGGCAAGGACGAAGCCCAACACGCTGGCGTCGGAGAAGCCCAACGTCTTCAGCACGGCGAGCTCGGGTATGCGCTCGCGTACGCTTTGCGCCATCGTGTTGCCGACGACGAGCAGCAAGGTGAAGAACACTGCGAACAGGATCCAGCGCACGATCAAGCCGATATCCCCGATCTGCTTGACGAAGCTCAGGTTGAAATCCTTCTCGGTCTGCGTCTTGGTCTCGTCCGGCGAATTCTCGAACGCCGCGTCGATCGTCTTGCTGACCGCTTCGGCATCGGCACCCTCGGCGAGCTTGAGGATAAAGAAATTCGCGCGTCCCTTGACGAACAGGTTGGCCTCATCGAAATAACTGAAGTTGATGAGTGCCGCATTGGTCTGCTTCTTCCAGTTCTCGTCCTTGCCGTCGTAGATGCCGACCAGGTCGAAGGCCCATGACTTGCTGCCATCCTTCTGCGGAAAGATATTCGACGAGAGCGGAATCTTCTGGCCGACCTTCCAGCCATACTTATCCGCCAGCATCTTGCCTGCGACCATTGCGGTACGCGTGTTGGCGAAGGTTTGCCATTGTTCTTCGGGCATCACCCATTCGGGATACACGTCGTGATAACGCTGCGGATCCACGGCAAAGGTGAATACCGGCGTGTTCGTCTGCCAGACGCCGCCGAACCACTGCGAGTACGCGAGCCGCGCCACGCCAGGCACCGCTTCGAGCTTGGGTACCAGGGAGAGGGGCAAGGGCTGGGTGTACGACACGCGCGCTTGCGTCATCAGGCGCGTCGCACCGACGAAGTCGGTGCCCGCGCTGAAGATGAAACTCAGCGATTGCAGCAGGCCGAACAGCAGGAACGCCATGATCACCGACAGCAAGGTCAGGATGGTCCGCGTCTTCTTGCGGAATAGATTGGCGATCACGAAACCGGTCCGGGTCATCGCGAGTCTCTCACGCCGCCTGTTCGAGCAGCTGGCCTTTTTCCAGGTGCAGCGTCCGGCGGGCGAACTCCGCCGCCTTCGGATCGTGGGTCACCATCACGATCGTCTTGCCATGCTCGCGGTTCAATACCTGCAGCAGACCGAGGATTTCGTCGGCGGTCTTGCGATCCAAGTCACCGGTCGGCTCGTCGCATACCAGGAGCTGCGGATCGGACACGAGCGCGCGCGCGATCGCCACGCGTTGTTCCTGGCCGCCGGACAGTTCTCTGGGCTTGTGCTTCGCCCGATCGGCGAGGCCGACCACCTCGAGGGCGGCGGCAACATTTTTCTTGCGCTGGGCGCCCGAGAGCTTCGTCAGCAGCAGCGGCAATTCGACATTGCCCTCGGCGCTCAGCACCGGCATGAGGTTATAGAACTGGAATACGAAACCGATGTTATGCGCGCGCCAGCGCGCTAGCTCGCCGCTGGAGAGCTGGTCGATGCGGCTGCCGCCCACCGTGATCTGCCCCGCGCTCGGCTGATCGAGACCGCCGATCAGATTGAGCAGCGTGGTCTTTCCCGAACCGGACGGGCCCATCAGTGCGACGAAGTCGCCCTTGGAGATATCGAAGGTGAGATCGTGCAGCACTTCGATTTTTTGCTTGCCGCGCTCGTAAATCTTGGTGACGCTACGGATCTGAACCATGGAATCGGGCATGGCAAACCTCGCCTCGAGACAAATGAAGGAATGGGGCGATACCTCGATGGTACCGTAATACCGGGGCGGCCCGCTGGCGGCTGTATCCGAAGCGTGGGCCGGCGCAGCGCCTGGTTCATGGCTTGATCACCGTGACCGACGCATCGTCCTTGAGCTCGGCGGGAGCATCGACGATCACCGTCTCGCCGGCGCTCACGCCGGACAACACCTCGCGCGAATCGCCGACCGTGCCGCCCAGCGTCACCGCGCGACGCCGCGCTTTCTGCCCCGTCACCACGAAGACGACGCTGTCGCCGCTGTCGGTTCGCACCGCCTTGCCCGGCACCAGCGCGCTGTGCCGTTGCGGCTGTTCGGGCGCGGCGGGCTTCTTATCCTCGAGGAACGATACGCGTACGCCCATGTCCGGCACGATGCGGCCGTCCTTGAGGTCGAGGCCGACGCGTACCTTCACGGTCGCCTTGGCGCGGTCAGCCGTCGGGATGATCGCGATCACGTGCGAGGGAATTTTCCAATCAGGATACGCGTTCAACACCGATTCCACCGGCTGGCCCGGTTGCACACGGTTGATGTAAGCCTCGTTGACATCGACTTCGACCTCGAGAGAATCCATGTCGACGATGGTACCAATCCCCGTGCGCGTGAAGCCACCTCCCGCCGAAAGCGGCGAGACGATTTCGCCCACCTGCGCGGATTTGGCGATCACCACTCCGCTGAATGGCGAGCGCACGATGGTATCGTCGAGATTACGCTCGGCCAAATCCACGTTCCGCTTCGCGACTTCGACGTTGCTGCGCTGGGTGTCGAGCTGGGCGCGCAACGCATCCACGGCGGTTTGTGCGTTGTCGACGACCGACTGACTGACAAACCGCCCCTGAAGCAGAGCCTTCTGCCGGTCATAGTCGCGCTGCGCATTGGTCAGGTTGACCTGAGTCTCGGCGAGCCCGGCGTTGGCGAAATCAACCTGGGCGCGCGCCGCGTTGAGCGACGCGCGAATATTGGTGTCATCAAGTCTTGCAATGGTTTGGCCGGTTTTGACTCGATCGCCCTCCTCGATATCGAGCTCGACCATTTTGCCCGTGATCTTCGATGCGACGGCGGCCTGACGCCGGGCAACCACGTACCCCGTCGCATCCAAAATCGACATCGACGCTGATGCGGAACCGCCGAGGGCCCCAAGTGCTTGCACCGTGACGACATGCACGGGGATCGCAGTCGGGCGCATCCACCACCAGATCGCAATGCCCGCGGCGATCAAGACGCCGAGCGCAGCGATCAACCAGCGCGTACCCTTGTCCGATCGCGCCGGTTCACCGCCGCGATCGATGCGCAGCTGGTGCAGCAGAGCGGATTTATCCTCCATGGATGCGTGCGGCGTGTGTTGCGCCTCGGCTATCGAATTCGGCTAGATAGGCCCTGGGGCGCAGGAAATCATACAAGCGCGCCTCGGGTGATCCCGGCTCGGGGTGCCAATCGTAATCCCAGCGCGCCAGGGGCGGCATGGACATCAGAATCGATTCAGTGCGGCCGCGGGACTGCAAGCCGAACAAGGTGCCGCGATCGTAAACCAGATTGAACTCAACGTAGCGGCCGCGGCGGTAGAGCTGAAACCGGCGCTCGCGTTCGCCGAACGGCTGATCCTTGCGGCGCTCGAGGATCGGCATGTAAGCGGGCAGAAAATGATCGCCCACACTGCGCACCAAGCCGAAAGACGCATCGAATCCGCCTTCGTCGAGGTCATCGAAGAACAGGCCGCCCACCCCGCGAGTTTCGTTGCGATGAGGAAGGAAGAAGTAACGGTCGCACCACTCCTTGTATTTATCGTAGGCTTGCGCGCCGAATGGCTGGCAGGCATCGCGTGCCGTGCGATGCCAATGCAGGACGTCTTCCTCGTACGGGTAGTAAGGGGTGAGATCGAAGCCCCCGCCAAACCACCAGTGGGCCGCCCCGGCGCCCGGCGAGGCCACCAGGAATCGCACATTGCAGTGAGTCGTCGGCGCATGTGGATTTCGCGGATGAAATACCAGCGACAAGCCCATCGCCTCGAAGGGCGCGCCTGCGATTTGCGGACGCAGGTTGGATGCCGACGGCGGCATCTTTTCGCCGAACACGTGCGAGAACGAAACGCCCGCGCGCTCGAACACCGAGCCCTCGCTCAAGATGCGGCTCTCTCCGCCGCCGCCCTCCGGTCTCACCCATGGATCGCACCGGAACTTCGCGCCATCGATCGCCTCCACGGCCGCCGTGATGCGGTCATGCAAGTCGTTCAAGTAGCGCTTGACCGCGGTTGCATCCATTGAGCGTTACGTTTTCTTTTTTGCGGAACTCTTGGCCTTCGTCTTGCGAATCGCGTTTGCCGGCGCCTTCTTGTCCGCGGACGCCTTGGCGCCCTTTGCCGCCAGCCTGATCGGCGCCGCCGGAACAGCCGCCGCCGGTCGAGCGGTCGGCATCTTACGCGCGGCCGCACCGCGCGGCGCGGAGCGCTTCTTGGCAGCGCCGCGGGGATCTAGTCCATCGGTGGCGCCGCTCGCTGCCGCGTCCTTGGACGCCCCGTCGCCGGATTTGGTCTTGCCATTTTGCCCTTTGGACTTGCGGCCCCACTTGCCGAAAGCGCGTATCGGCGCAGCGGCCAGCAGCGCCTGGCACTCCTCCAAGGTCAGGCTCTTCGGCTCCTTGTCCTTGGGGATCTTCGCGTTGCGCGATTTATCGGTGATGTAGGGACCGTAACGTCCATTCAGCACTTGGATGCCGGCGTCGCGAAAATCCAGGATCAGCCGGTTGGCATCCGCGATTTCCTTGTCGCGAATGACTTCGAGCGCACGCTCGTACGTGATTTCGTACGGGTCGTCGATTTTGAGCGATACATATTTGCTTCCGTATTTCACGTAGGGCCCAAAACGGCCGACATTGGCCGAAATTTCCTCGCCCTCCGGGGTGGCCCCCAGCTTGCGCGGCAATTTGAACAATTCCAGCGCCTCGGCGTGCGTAATGGCGTCCATTTTTTGGCCGGGTCTCAAGCCCGCGAAGCGCGGCTTATCCTCGTCGTCCTTGGTTCCGATTTGCACGAATGGCCCGAATCGGCCCATGCGCACGCTCATCGGCTTGCCGGTGGCGGGATCTTTCCCGAGGTCGCGGGCTTGCGCGACTTCTTCGCGGCTGACCGAGACTTCCGTGTGGCTGACGAGATCGATGAACGGCTTCCAAAATTTCTGCAGCAACGGGATCCATTCCTGCTCGCCGTTTGCCACGGCATCGAGCGAATCCTCCATTTTTGCGGTGAAGTCGTAATCGACGTAAGTCGTGAAATACTGCGTCAGGAACCGGCTGACGATCTTGCCGATGTCGGTCGCCGTGAAGCGCCTGCTCTCGATGTCGACGTACTGGCGATCCCGCAACGTCGAAATGATGGACGCATACGTCGAGGGTCGACCGATGCCGTATTCCTCCAACGCCTTGACCAAGGATGCCTCCGAGAATCGCGGCGGCGGCTCGGTGAAATGCTGCGTGGGAACGACCGCGGTCAATCTGACTCGATCGCCCTCTTTCATCGGCGGAAGTACATGGTCCGAGTCGTCCTGAACGACGTCGTCCAATCCTTCTTGGTAGACGGAAATGTATCCGGGCTTCACCAGAGTCGAGCCGTTCGCCCGCAACACCGTTCGCTTCGGGCCGTCGTCGCCGGCGAGCATTTCCACAGCGACCGTATCGAAGATCGCCGGGGCCATTTGGCAGGCCACGGTTCGCTTCCAGATCAGCGAATACAGGCGGAATTGGTCGCTCTCCAATTTCTGTTCGATGTCGGCCGGCAGCACGTTGGCGGCCGTGGGGCGAATGGCTTCGTGGGCTTCCTGCGCGTTTTTCGATTTGGTCTTGTAAATGCGCGGCTCTTCGGCCAGCCCTTCCTGTCCGTACAGCTGCACGATCACGTCGCGAAGTTGGCCGATGGCCTCCTGAGAGAGATTGAGCGAGTCGGTGCGCATATATGTGATGAGCCCCACTTGCCCCTCGCCGATGTCGACGCCTTCGTAGAGCTGCTGGGCCACGCGCATGGTCTTTTGCGCGCTGAAGCCCAATTTGCGCGCGGCTTCCTGCTGTAGGGTCGAGGTCGTGAACGGCGGCGCCGGATTGCGTTTGCGCTGCTTGCGATCCACCGTGAGAACGGTCAGGGTGCCCTTTGCGGCGTCTTGCAGGGAGCGCTCCACCTCGCGCGCCTGTTGTTCGGTGGTGAAGCTGAACTGCTCGACCTTGGCGCCCCGATATTCGACGAGTTTGCCCGGAAATTTCTGCTCTGAATGCTCGAGTTCGGCATCGATGGACCAGTATTCCCGTGCGACGAAAGCGGCAATTTCGTCTTCGCGCTCGCAGATCATGCGCAAGGCCGGACTTTGCACCCGGCCCGCCGACAGGCCCGGGCGCACCTTCTTCCACAACAGCGGCGAGAGGTTGAAACCCACCAGGAAATCCAACGCCCGCCGCGCCTGCTGTGCGTTCACCAGGTCGACCGACAGCGCACGCGGGCTCGCCATCGCTTCGCGAACCGAATTCTTGGTGATTTCATAGAACACCACGCGTTGCACGTCCTTGCCCTTGAGTTCGCCTTGGGACTTCAGGAGCTCGTGCAGATGCCATGAAATGGCTTCCCCCTCGCGGTCGGGGTCGGTCGCCAGGAACAGCGACTTGGCCTTCTTGAGAGCGCGCGAAATGGCGTCGATGTGCTTCCGATTGCGTTCGACGATCTGGTACTTCATCGCGAAGTGGTGTTTGGGATCGACGGCGCCTTCCTTGGGCACGAGGTCGCGAACGTGACCGTAGGAGGCAAGGACTTCGAAATCCTTGCCGAGATACTTCTTGATGGTCTTCGCCTTGGCCGGCGATTCCACGATAACGAGGTTGCTGCTCAAAGTCGTCTAATGCAAAGCGTCGGAGCGCTCTTCGAAGACCAAGTCTTCCATCTGCGCGTAAGCGGATTCTTGTCCAGGTTGGCTGAATAGCACCATCAAGACGACCCATTTCACTTGTTCGATGTCGATTTCGTC
>DATMNF010000147.1:0-9903 GCA_035569355.1 Steroidobacteraceae bacterium | reverse complement strand
GGTCCAACCGTGGTACGGGCAGGTAATGGTCGCCGGACAGTTTCCGGAGCCGTCCAGCAGACGCGCGCCGCGATGCCGGCAGACATTGTGAAAGCCGCGAATCGAGCCATCGCGGTCGCGCAACACCATGACGCTTTCCGGGCCTAGATCGAACGTCTCGTAATCGCCCGCATTAGGGATGGAGTTGACGTGGCACACCACCTGCCAGCTCGGCATCAAAATGCGCTCGAGCTCGAGACGGGTCAGTTCGCCGTTGTTGTAAACCCAGGCGGGTAGCGCGCGCGGCTGCATGCTCGGAACGTTGTCGATGCGCGTCGCGGCGGATAGGTTGGTCATGACATTCCCCGACAGGCGATTATATGATCATTTAATGTACGCCGAAGACTGCGGCGTTGGCAAGTCGGAGCAGCGGTGTTGGCGAGCCTGGGCACTGCAGCGAGCTTAAATCACGTATAAAACAGCATATCCCGCGGTTCGCTCGTCAAATTCAGCAAAGCGGCTCCGGGGGTTTGAGCGTCCCGAGGAATGCTGGTATTATATGACCATATAATACTCGAACGCCCAACCCAAAGCAAAAGAAGAGAGGACCTCATGGCCAGAAAACTGACCAAGAACAACGCGCATTTCAAGCGTGCCGTCAAACGACTACCGCTCGGCGTGGCCTCCAATTTTCGCTACTGGGGAGAGGAGCGCACCATTTACGTGAAACGCGGCGTAGGCGCGCGCATCACCGATATCGACGACAACGAGTACGTCGATTATCGCATGGGCTACGGCCCGGCGATTCTCGGCTACGCCCATCCCGAAGTCGATCAGGCGGCGCGTGCAGGCATGGAGGTGGGCGGTGTATTCGCGTTGTCAACCGAACGCGAATTCACCGTTGCGGAGCGCATTTCCAAGATGGTTCCCGCCGCCGAACTCGTGCGCTTCTCGAACTCGGGTACCGAAGCGGTCATGGCCGGACTGCGGCTCGCGCGTGCTTACACGGGAAAGGACGATTACGTAATTCTCGAGGGCGGCTATCACGGGCTGTTTGATGCGGCGATGTGGTTTACCCCGATGGATAAATGGTCGCAGGTAGGCGACCCAGAGGTGAAACCGTACAGCGAAGGCGTGCCCATCAGCACGCGCAGCTTCGCGCACTTCGTGCAGGCCAATGATGCGAATCAGCTGGAGGACGTGTTCAAGCGTCACTCGCACCGAATCGCCTGCCTGCTGATCGAGCCCATTATGGGCAATTGCCTGGGGATTGCGGCGGAACCGGAATATCTGCGCGCCGCTCGCGCTCTGTGCGACAAGCATGGCGTAGTATTGCTGATCGACGAAGTGAAGACCGGGTTTCGCGTTGCGCGCGGCGGCGTGCAGGAACTGTACGGCGTCAAGGCCGACCTTTGCACGTTCGCCAAGGCCCTCGCCAATGGCTATCCCATCTCCGTACTTGCCGGCCGTGAGGAAATCATGCGCAAGGTCGGCCGCGGGGTCGCGCACGGCGGCACCTATACGGCGCATTCGGTCTCGCTCGCGGCGGCGGAGAAGACGCTGCAGATTCTGGATGAAACCGATGCGCTGGAGCGAATTGCCGACTACGGCACGCGCCTGCGCCTTGGGATGCGCGCCGCGCTCGGCGCGCGCGGCATCGCCCACAGCTTCGTGGGCCATCCGTCCATGAGCGGTTTGTATTTCGCGCACGAGCCGCCCCGCAACTACCGCGCCTGGAAGAGCAGCGACTATTCGTTCTACGATGCCATGGCGCAGGTGCTGCATGACGAAGGCGTGCTGTGCGAACCGGATTCGCGCGAACCGTGGTTCGTCTCGGCAGCCCATGATGCCTCGTGCCTCGCCGACACATTGAAAGCCTTCGAGATTGCGGTCGATGCCACTCTGAAGTCGGGCGGTTCCAAACACAAAGTGACTGCTTGAGCGGCAACGGCACGCGAACGCCTCCCGACCTCGACGCGATCATCGTCGGGGCCGGCCACAACGGCTTGGTCGCCGGATGCTACCTCGCGCGCTCGGGACTGAAGGTGTTGGTCCTGGAACGCCAGCCTTACATCGGCGGCGCCGCGGTCAGCCGCCGCCTGTACGAGGATTTCACGTACTCGAATTGCTCGTATGTGTGCAGCCTGCTGCGGCCGGAGATCATTCGCACGCTCGAGCTGCCGAAATATGGGTTGCAGGTGATCCCCTACGAAGGGGGGTGCACCATGATGCAGGGCGGGGGTCATTTGGCGCTGTACGACAATCACGATGCGTTGCGGCGCGAAATCGCCCGGCACTCGAAGCGCGACGCGGAAGCCTATGAGCGCTACTCGCGCGATGTGATGCGCCAGTGCAAGTTCATCAAGCCGCTGCTGATGCGCGAACCGCCGGATCCCACCTCGTTCAAGCCGCGCGATCTCAAAGAGCTGCTTTACCTGGGCAAGCGCTTCCATGGTCTGGGCGAAGAGCGCATGTACGACACGCTGCGCTTCTGGACGATGAGCGCTGCGGATTTTCTCGACGAATATTTCGAGAGCGAGATCGTCAAGGCGCACCTTGCCGGCAGTTCGATCATCGGCACGGCCCTGGGGCCGCGCTCGCCCGGTACAGCCTACGTGCTGTTGCATCACTACATGGGCGACATCGACGATACGGTCGGCGCGTGGGGGTTCGCGCGCGGCGGTATGGGCTCGATCAGCAAGGCGCTCGGAGCGTCTTTCGAGGCGAGCGGGGGCACGATCCGCAGTGCCGCGCCCGTGGCGAAGATTCTGGTGCGCCACGGACGCGCTTCGGGTGTGGCGCTTGCGGACGGCGAGGAGATCCATGCGCCGCTGGTCATTTCGAACCTGGATGTGCGGCGGACCTTTCTCGAAACCGTGGATGCGAAGGATTTGCCGGACGAGTTCCTGCGGCAGGTGAAGAACTTCAAGATTCGAGGGTCGTCGGGAAAATTGAACATCGCGTTGGATGGTCTGCCGCGATTTCCGGCCATACCGCAAGGCTCACCCTGTACGCGCGGTGACATGCACGTGACCGACACGATCGAAATGATGGAGCGGGCCTACGATGACTGGAAGGACGGGCGCTGGTCGCGCGCGCCTTACATCGACATGCTCATACCTTCGCAGATCGATCCGACGATGGTTCCCGACGGCAAGCACTACATGTCGGTCTTCGTTCAATACTGCCCCTACGAGCTCGCGGACGGTCCCTGGGACGCCGCGAAGCGCAATGCCTTCGGCGCGACCGTCATCGACACCATTGCGCAGCACAGCCCGAATTTCAAAGAGCTGATCCTGCACGCGGAAATCCGTACGCCCTGGGATATTGAAAACGAAGTGGGTCTGACCGAGGGCAATATTTTTCAAGGTGAGTTGACCATGGATCAGTTGCTGTTCAACCGGCCGGTGCCGGGCTACGCACAATACCGGGCGCCGGTGCGCGGCGTGTACATGTGCGGTTCGAGCACGCATCCCGGCGGCGGGGTCATGGGCGCGCCCGGCGCCAACGCCGCCCGCGCCGTGCTGCGCGATCTTGGGCGGGCGCATTGAGCATGACGGGCGCGCGATCCCGTTTTGACTGCGTCGTGGTGGGCGGGGGCCACAATGGCCTCGTGTGTGCTGCGACACTGGCGCGCGGCGGCCGCTCGGTGCTCGTGCTCGAAGCGGCGGGCCAGGTCGGTGGCGCGGCGTCGACGCGCGAATTCACGCCCGGTTTTCGCGTCTCGGCCGGCGCGCACTTGGTGCATATGATGCCGGCTGAACTGATCCGCGAATTGCAGCTGGAATCGCATGGACTCGAATGGGCGGCGCAGGGGATGGCGACTACGGCGCTCGCGCCCGGCGGCGCAGGCCTGAACATGAGCCCCGATGGAGCGGCGGCTGCCCTGTCCGCCGAGGATGCACGGGCGTATTCAGCCTATATGGCGCGAATGCGGCGTTTTGCGGCGGCTCTGGCGCCGATCCTCGCGCGCGTCCCGCCGCGCCTGGGCACGAGCGACTGGGTTGATCGTCTCGCGCTCCTGCGGATCGGCTGGCAGATACGCCGGTTGGGAAGGCGCGACATGCGTGAGTTGCTGCGGATCGGCGGCATGAACGTCTATGATTTGCTCGAAGAGAACTTCGCATCGTCGGCGCTGAAGGGGGCGCTTGGCCTCGATGCCGTGCTTGGCGCCAACTTCGGACCCCGCTCGCCCGGCACGGTCTTGACGCTGCTGTATCGCATGGCAGCCGAAAGCGCGGCGGGCGCCTCCGGGTTGTCGCAGCCCAGGGGCGGCCTGGGCGCGCTGTGCAATGCCCTCGCCAAGGCCGCGAGTGCGGCCGGCGCAACGGTCCGTACCGGGGCGCCGGTGGCGAATATTCTGGTGGAAGGCGATCGCGCCGCGGGTGTCGTGCTCGAATCGGGCGAGAGCATCAGTGCGGACACCGTGATCTCCAGCGCCGACCCAAAGAGTACGTTTCTGCGCCTGCTGGGACCGCGGTATCTCGATGCGGGCTTCGTGCGCCGTGTCGCCCATATTCGTATGCGCGGGCTCGCGGCGAAACTGCATCTGGCGCTGAATCGGGCGCCGGCGTTTGGCGGCGTGAGCGAGGCGAGCTTGCGAGGCCGGTTGCTCCTCGCGCCCTCGTTGCAGTACATCGAGCTTGCGTACAATCACGCGAAGTACGGCGAGTTCTCGGCCGCGCCGGTCATGGAAGTCACCGTGCCGAGCACCAATGATCCGACGCTGGCGCCGCCCGGGCAACACGTACTGTCGGCCATCGTGCAATATGCGCCGTATGCGCTCAAGGGAGGGTGGCAGGGCGGTCGCCAACGATTCATGGACACGGCACTGGAAACGCTGGAAGGATTTGCCCCCGGTCTGCGCAGCTCAATCGTCGCGGCGGAGTTGTCGACTCCGGCGGACATCGAGCAAGAGTTTCGCGGCAGCGGCGGGCATTGGCACCACGGGGATCTCGCCTTCGACCAGTTCCTGATGGTTCGCCCGGTGCCTGGCGCTGCCCAGTACCGGACCCCCGTGGACGGATTGTTCTTGTGCGGAGCCGGGTCTCACCCCGGCGGCGGGGTCATGGGCATTGCCGGTCGCAATGCTGCGCACCAAGTACTCAGAGCCGGCTTGAAATCATCATGAACCAAGCAAGCGCACCGCACTTCAAGCAACCGCTGCTCAAAACTCCGTTCCACGAGCGCGCCCGCGCACTTTCCCAGGTCGATAGTTTCATCCCCTGGGCGGGGTACACGACCGTTGATGTCTTCACCACGATGGAGCAGGAGTATTTCGCGATCCGCAATGCCGCGACGCTCTACGACTTGACGCCGATGGTGAAGTACCGCGTGGCAGGCAGGGATGCTCCGGCATATCTCAATCGCCTGGTCACGCGCGATATCGCGAAGCTCAAGCCCGACCGCGTTGCCTATTGTGTGTGGTGCAACGATGCCGGACATCTCATCGATGACGGCACGATCTTTCGGCTGGGAACCAGCGAATATCGAATTTGCACGGCGGAACGGCAAATCGATTGGCTGCTCGACTCGGCGATCGGTTTCGACGTCGAGATCGGCGAGGTCACCGAGCAGATTGCGGCGCTCGCGGTGCAGGGTCCGACTTCATGCGCAGTGCTCAAGACCCTGGGCTTGGGCGGCGTCGAGAACATCAAGCCCTTCGAAATCGCCTATTTCGCGCTCGGAAGCCATCAGTTGACCGTGTCGCGCACCGGCTTTACCGGCGACCTGGGCTATGAACTTTGGATGCAGCCCGATGCCGCGGAGCCGGTCTGGGATGCCTTGATGGAGGCCGGAAGGTCACGGGGTATCCGCGCGATCGGGTCGCAGGCGTTGAACGTTGCGCGCATCGAGGCCGGCTTCCTGCTTCCGAACGTCGATTTCGTTTCCGCGGAACGGACGATTCGCACCGGTCGGGATCGATCCCCGCTGGAGCTGGGCCTCGGGTGGCTGGTGGATTTCAAGAAAGGACATTTCACGGGGCGGCGTGCGCTGCTGAATGAGTCGATCGACGGCCCGCGGCGTCAACTGGTCGGCCTGGACGTCGCGGGCAACAAGCCGGCCCACAATGCGCTGCTCTACACCGACGACAGCGGCAAGCGGGAGATCGGCAGCGTCACTTCGGCGATTTGGTCGCCCACTTGCAAGCGCAATATCGCCCTTGCTATGGTCGATGCACCGCATTTCCGCATCGGCTCGACGGTTTGGGCGGAGATCTACTTGAATCGTGAACTCGTATGGGAGCGTCGGATGTCGAGAGCGCAGGTCGTCGAGCGACCCTTCTTCACACCTGAGCGACGTCGCGCGACTCCGCCTGCGGAGTTCTAGGGCGCGTGGCCGCTACCCCGAAATCCATCGCTGACCGGCCGTGGCTCGATCCGGACGCGAAGGCGCAGATCGTCATCGAGAGCATCAACAAGACGTTCGGCGCGTTTACCGCCGTCGACAGCGTCAACTTGAGGATCTACAAGGGCGAAATGTTCGCGCTGGTCGGCGCCTCCGGCTGCGGCAAGACGACGCTGCTGCGCATGTTGGCTGGATTCGCGAGCCCCAGCTCCGGGCGAATCTTGATCGAAGATGTGGATATGACCGCCGTGCCCCCGCATGAGCGGCCGGTCAACATGATGTTCCAGTCGTATGCCTTATTTCCCCATATGACGGTCGAGCAGAATGTGGGTTACGGGTTGCGCCGCATGGACTTGGATAAGACCGTCAAGCTCGAGCGAATCCAAGAATCACTGGAAATGGTGCAACTGGCGGCGCTGGCGAAGCGCAAGCCCCACCAACTCTCGGGCGGTCAGAGGCAGCGGGTGGCGCTGGCGCGTGCGCTGATCCGGCGGCCCAAAGTTTTGCTGCTCGATGAGCCTTTGAGCGCGCTCGACAAGAAATTGCGCGAGCAGACGCAATTTGAACTGATGAACATTCAATCGCAAGTGGGCATCACGTTCGTTTTCGTGACTCACGATCAAGACGAGGCGATGGCGCTGTCGACGCGAATTGCGGTCATGAATCGAGGCCAGGTTGTACAAGTAGGCACACCGTCGGAGATTTACGAATTCCCGCGGAGTCGTTTCGTGGCCGACTTCATCGGCACCACCAATCTATTCGAGGGAACCGTGAGCGGCAGCGAGCCGGGACACATCGTCGTGCGCAGCGCCGAAGCGGGCTGCGATCTGATCGTCGATGAGCTCGGGCACTTCGGCAGCGGCCAGCGCGTGTGGGTGGCATTGCGTCCGGAGAAGATTCGCCTGAGCAAGGAACCGATGCCGGGCAACCGCGTCAATCAGGTCAAGGGCACGGTGTGGGAACTAGGCTATCTTGGCAATCGCTCCACCTACCGGATCAAGACGCAGACCGGGAAGCTCGTGACCGTTTTCGCACAGAACGATCGGCGCACGTCGGAGTGGTCCATCGATTGGAGCGACGAGGTGTACATGAGCTGGACGGCCAATTGCGCCGTGCTTTTGCAGCAGTGATCGGAGCGCGACGCATGCAACCACGGATCGGCGCTGCCTTCAGGGTCTTGAGCGTAAGCGTGCTGTTGTCGTTCGGCGCAGCGCCGGCGCTGGCCGGCAAGACGCAAAACGTCGTACTGATCGTCAGCGATGGGTTGCGCTGGCAGGAAATCTTCACCGGTGCGGATGCAACTCTTGTCAACGAGAAGGCGGGCGGCAGCTGGCTTGCGGAACCGGAATTGCGCAGGCGCTACTGGCGTGAGAATGTCGATGCGCGCCGCACGGCGCTGTTTCCGTTCTTATGGGGAACGGTGGCCAAGCAGGGGCAGATATTCGGCAATCAACTGAAGGACAGCGTAGCGCACGTCAGCAACGGCAAGGCGTTCTCTTATCCGGGGTACAACGAAATGTCCACGGGGTATCCGAACGACGCCATCGACAGCAACGAGTTCGGGCCGAATCCGAATGCCACGGTATTCGAATGGTTGAACAAGTTCGACGAGTTTCATGGCAAGGTCGCCATTTTCGGCACGTGGGCCGTGTACGACGACATTTTCAACAAGAAGCGCAGCGGCCTGAAGATGCAGACGGGTTGGAGCCTGCCGCCGAACGGTCGCGAGACGCCGCGCGAGACGTTGCTGCGCGAGCTATACGACACCACGACGCGCTTCGATGACGAAGATGCCTACAATTCCTTTCTGCAGATACCGCTTTTGGACTATGTCAAGGCGGAACATCCCCGGGTCCTGTTCGTGGGCTACGGAGAGACCGACAACTGGGCGCATCAGGGCCGCTACGATCTGGTCCTCGAAAGCGCGCACGGCATGGATCATTTCGTGAGCGAGCTATGGGACACCATGCAGGCGATGCCTCAGTACCGCGGCAACACGACGTTCATCATCACCACGGATCACGGGCGCGGCAGCGGTCTGACGGAGTGGAAGGAGCACGGCGTCAAGGAGAAGGGATCCGAGAACGTCTGGATCGCGGTGCTGGGCCCGGACACCGCGCCGCTGGGCGAGCGAACGCACGTCGCGCCGGTTACGCAGGCGCAGATTGCCGCGACCCTGGCCGCGTTCGTCGGCAAGGACTATCGCCGCGATGTGCCCAAGGCGGCGTTGCCGCTCGCCGGCGTCCTCGACGCCGGGCGCGAATAGCGGCAGCGCGCTCCGGGCGCCGGCGTCGTCGGGAGGGTGGCCGTCGAAGAGGGGTCAGCGGTCAGCGAGGTTTCGCTGCGATGACTTCGACCTCCAGCAAAGCCCCCGGCGCGACCAGCGCGGCCACCTGAACGGCGCTGCGTGCAGGCTTGTTCGGCTGTTCCTTGGTGCCGAAGAACTGGCTGTAACCGGCCATCAGTGCGGGAAAATTGAGCTTATTGTCGTTGGCCGGATCGGCGACCAGGAATACCGTCATTTTGACGACGTCGCCCATCCCGAGGCCGAGCTTGGCGAGCGTGCCCTTGATCGACGTGAGCACGCTGACGGTCTGGGTCTGCATGTCGCCATATATTGGCGGCGTGCCTTTCGGCGCGTCCTTGTTGATCGCCGAGGGCAGCGCACCGCTGACATAGACGGTATCGAACCCGGCGGGGACGGTGACCGCCGCGGAAATCGGAAACGGGTTGCCGTCGGGCAGTGGCGTGCGCACGACATCTGCCGCGCCGGCAACGCCGGCAGCCCCGGTTGCGAGGAGACCTAAGGTGAGCAATACACTGCGCCGAACCTTGATTTTCCGCATTGGCAATCCCCCGTGTTGAGTTTGAAAAATCGTCCCGTTCGCCGAATTCTCAGCGTCGAACGCTGTCCGATAAGATAGTGTCATCGGGATTGTTGCGCCAGTGATAGCGCAATTTTGCGCCGCGAGGGCGGCGCGGGTTCGAGAGTATCCGGAGGTGGTCGATGAGAGCGGTGCAGATATACGAGTATGGCGGCCCCGAGAAGTTGATATTCGAAGATCAGGTTCCCGATCCCGAGATGCGATCGACGTCGGTGTTGATCGAGACGGCGGCTGCGAGCGTGAACCCGATCGACTGGAAGATTCGCTCGGGTGCCCGACAGAAGGACTTCCCATTGAAACTTCCTGCAATTTTAGGCAGGGACGTGAGCGGGATCGTGCGTGCGGTGGGCGAGAGCGTGAGGAACTTCAAAGCCGGGGATCGGGTACTGGCACTGTCGAACGCTACCTATGCCGAGTTCGTCGCCGTCGACAGTTCGATCGTCACGCATCTTCCGGAGGGGGTAGATCTCGCGGATGCGGCGGCGATTCCGCTGATTTCTTTGACGGGGGATCAGCTGGTGCGCAATGCCGTTCAGGTGCAAAGCGGCCAGCGGGTCTTGGTGTCCGGCGCGCTCGGCGGCGTGGGGAGGGCTGCGTTTCACACGGCCAAGAAGTTGGGCGCGCGAGTGATCGCGGGTGTTCGCGCCGGGAAAATTGAAGATGCGCGAGGTTTGGATCCGTGGGACGCCGT
>DATMNF010000146.1:0-12575 GCA_035569355.1 Steroidobacteraceae bacterium | reverse complement strand
ATCGGTGGTATAGAGGCCGCGAGCCGCGAGAATGAGCGCGCGCGCCATGTGCGCCTGGTCTTCCGATGTGTTGACCTGCGTCATTTGTCGTCGTCGCTTTCTTCATCGCCCGGAAGCAGAGGCAGTTGATCCTTGCTGGGCTCGCGGCGGCGGCGATGACGGCGCAACTGATCGATTTCCGTACGGAAGGCCTCTACGTCTTGGAAGCTTCGGTACACCGAAGCGAATCGAACATAGCCGACCTCATCCAGGTGGCGCAGCTCCTCCATGACCATCTCGCCAATGCTCCGCGAAGCGATTTCCCGCTCCCCCAGACTGCGCAATTTGTGGCAAATTCTCGCCACCGCGGCCTCGATGGCCTCCCGGCCGACGGGACGCTTTTCGAGCGCCTTCTGCATTCCGTGAAGCAGTTTGTTCTCGTCGAAAGGCTCGCGGCTGCGATCGCCCTTTACGACGGTGGGCAGCAGCAACTCTGCCGCCTCGAAGGTAGTGAAGCGCTCGGTACAGTCCAAGCATTCGCGGCGCCGGCGAATCTGCCGCCCTTCGCCCGCGAGGCGCGAGTCGATAACCTTAGTCTCCGTGTGGCCGCAAAAAGGACAATGCATTGGGAGTAATTAGACGATCCCCCGAAGGGAGCGCTCCGCAGCTAGCCATAGACGGGGAAACGCCGGCATATTTTCACCACTTCGGCACGCACGCGCTCGACCGCCGACTCATCGCCCATGTGATCGAGCACGTCCGCTATCCAATTCGTCAATTGCTGGACCTCGGCTTCCTTGAAGCCCCGGGTCGTCACTGCGGGCGTCCCGATCCGCAACCCGCTGCTGATCGCAGGTGGACGCGGATCATTGGGCACGGCGTTCTTGTTGACCGTTATGTGGGCACGACCGAGAGCCGCATCGGCATCCTTGCCGGTAATGTTCTTGTCGATGAGGTCCAGGAGGAACAGGTGATTGTCCGTGCCGCCGGATACTATCTTGTAGCCGCGCTGCTGCAATACCTTGGTCATGACGCGGGCGTTCGTGATCACTTGCGCGGAATAGACCTTGAATTCGGGCTGCAGCGCCTCGAGAAAGGCCACCGCCTTGGCGGCAATCACATGCATCAGCGGCCCGCCCTGGGTGCCGGGAAACACCATAGAATTGAATCTCTTATGCAGATCGACGTGCGGCCGCGCAAGAATCAGGCCGCCGCGCGGGCCGCGCAGCGTCTTATGAGTCGTCGTGGTGACCACATCCGCGAATGGAACCGGATTCGGATAGAGGCCCGCGGCCACGAGCCCGGCCACGTGCGCCATATCGACGAACAGATAAGCACCCACCGAATCGGCGATCGCGCGAAAGCGCGCCCAATCGATGACGCGCGAATACGCTGAAAATCCTGCAACAACCACTTTGGGGCGATGCTCCTTCGCCAGGCTTTGCACTTGGTCGTAGTCGATTTCACCGCTATCCGGTCTGATGCCGTATTGAACCGCCTTGAACAGCTTGCCGGAAAAATTGACTTTGGCACCGTGCGTCAAATGCCCGCCGTGATCGAGGCTCATACCCAGAATCGTGTCCCCGGGAGTGAGCATGGCCAGATATGCGGCGGCATTCGCTTGGCTGCCCGAGTGCGGCTGCACATTGGCGTAGTCGGCGCCGAACAACTTCTTTGCGCGGTCGATCGCCAATTGTTCGGCGATGTCCACGAATTCGCAGCCGCCGTAGTAGCGCTTGCCCGGATAGCCTTCCGCGTACTTGTTGGTAAGCACCGACCCTTGCGCTTCGAGCACGCGGGGACTCGTATAGTTCTCCGACGCGATGAGTTCGATATGATCCTCTTGACGGTTGCGTTCGTCCGCAATTGCCTTCGCCAGTTCGGGATCGAAGCCGGCAATCGTCATTCCGCTGGTGAACATGAGGGTCTCCCGAGAGATAGCCGGTAATTGTAGCCGATTCGACCGGCGTAGTGCGCAAAGGCGCCCTGCATGCGGATCCTCCCGGCTCAAGGCGAAGCCGGCTTATCGCGCAACCTCGAATTAGTGAGCAAACGCGGTCGATTGGGAGCTTGACCGAATTCGCGGCGAAGCGCCCTATATAGAGAGACGGCCCCCTGCTACGGCACAATGTTCAGAACAAGATCGACTTCGACAAACCGCTGCGCGGGGCCATCGAGCGAGTCCATGCTTGGCGGCCGCAGGACGGGGGCCTCAGGATTCGCCCCCCCCAAAGGGAGCAGGGGTAGCGGAGCAACATTGCAGGCCGCGGCCGGGCAATGCCTCTCCGTTGACAAATGCCTCTCCGTTGACAAATGCCTCTCCGTGACAAGTTTCCTCTACTCGCGGATAATTCACCTCCGATCCCCCGCGCTTTCGAGCGATTCATTCAATAGGTAGCAGATGGCTCAGTTCATTTACACCATGAACCGGGTTGGCAAGGTCGTGCCGCCCAAGCGCATCATATTGCGCGATATTTCCTTGAGTTTTTTCCCGGGTGCCAAGATCGGGGTGCTGGGCTTGAATGGCTCCGGAAAATCCACGTTGCTGAAAATCATGTCCGGTATCGACAAGGATATCGAGGGCGAGGCTCGGGCGCAGGCCGGGATCAAAGTAGGGTATCTGCCGCAAGAACCCGTGCTCGACGAGGCCAAAACGGTTCGCGCGGTGGTCGGCGAAGGAGTGGGCGACGTCCAGAGCTTGATCGATCGATTCAACGCGATCAGCGATCGATTCGCTGAACCGATGTCGGACGACGAAATGAACAAGCTCATGGAAGAGCAAGCCAAGCTGCAGGACAAGATCGACGCGGTGGGCGGCTGGGAGCTTGAACGCAAGCTCGAGATTGCGGCCGATTCGCTCCGCCTGCCGCCGTGGGACGCAGTGGTTGCCAAGCTCTCGGGCGGCGAGAAGCGCCGAGTGGCCCTCTGCCGCTTGCTCTTGTCCAAGCCCGACATGCTGTTGCTCGACGAGCCGACCAACCACTTGGATGCGGAGTCTGTCGCCTGGCTCGAACACTTCCTCGAGGAGTACCCGAGCACGGTCATCGCGGTCACCCATGACCGCTATTTTCTGGACAATGTGGCCGAGTGGATACTGGAACTCGATCGCGGCCATGGCATTCCATGGCAGGGCAACTACTCCTCCTGGCTGGAACAGAAGGAGCAACGCCTGGCGCAGGAGGAACGTCAGCAAGACGCGCTCGCAAAGACTCTGAAACGCGAGCTCGAGTGGGTGCGCACCAATCCGAAAGCGCGTCAGGCGAAATCCAAGGCACGCCTGCAGCGCTACGAGGAACTGGCGTCGCAGGAATTTCAAAAGCGCAACGAGACTAATGAGATTTACATTCCACCGGGAGACCGCCTCGGGGACCTGGTCATTGAATGCAAGAACGTGCGCAAAGGCTACGACGATCGGTTGCTGATCGATTCCCTGAGCTTCAGCCTCCCGGCAGGCGGAATCGTCGGGATCATCGGCCCCAACGGCGCCGGCAAGACCACGCTGTTCCGAATGCTGTCGGGTGCGGAGAAGCCTGACGGGGGCGAGATCCGCTTGGGCACCAGCGTAAAGCTCGCCTACGTCGATCAATCACGCCAAGCTCTCAACGACAAGAACACTGTGTGGCAGGAGATCTCCGGCGGCCTCGACCTCATCAAGGTTGGCAACTACGAAACCTCGTCGCGCGGCTATGTGGGACGCTTCAATTTCAAGGGCGTGCAGCAGCAACAGGTGATCGGTGATTTATCGGGCGGCGAACGCAATCGCGTACACCTCGCGAAGGTTTTGAAAGCCGGCGGCAACGTGCTGCTGCTCGACGAGCCGACCAATGATCTCGACATCGAAACCTTGCGCGCGCTCGAAGATGCCTTGGTGGCGTTCCCGGGTTGCGCAGTCGTCATCTCGCACGATCGTTGGTTCCTCGATCGTATCGCAACGCACATCCTCGCCTTCGAGGGCGACTCTCAAGTCCAATGGTTCGAAGGCAACTACCAGGAATACGTCGAGGACTATAAGAAGCGGAAGGGCGAAGATGCCGCTCAACCGCATCGGATCCGCTATAAACCACTGTCGGGGTAAAGCCATGAGCATGTACATTACGCCGCAAGACGAACTGCACGTCGAATACCAGGGCATTGCGCTCACTTGCGCTCACTGTCAAACGCTGACTCATCTCACCGCGGTCGCCGTCCCCAAATTCGAGGATCTGAGCCGCCGCAAGCCTAAGCACATCGGCATTGTGTTCCGCTGCGACGCGTGCGCGGAACCGATATTCCTGAAGTTCGCCGTCAAGGCCTATACCGCATTGCGCGTGGAGCTCGCGAACTACACGGAAATCGAGCGCGCTCGCGAGCATTTTCCGCTGACCTATCTTCCGGAGGAGGCGGAGGGCATGTTCAGGGAGGCGCTCAATTGCTACGCGGCCGGGTGCTTCAACGCGTTCGGAGCGATGAGCCGGCGCACCGCGCAATCGCTGTTCCGTGAGCTCGGCGAACGCGGCAAATTGGAGCTATTCGATACGCTGCAAGAAATTCGCACCCTGGCCGAGCTCGATGACGATACGTTCGCGACGCTGCGCGCGGTGCTGTTCGGCAGCGATAGCGATCCCTGGCCGCATCAGCCGGACATCAATGCGGAGCGCGCCGGCATCCTGCTCGAAGTCATGCGCGATCTGCTGTATCAAACTTTCGTGCGCAAGGCCCGCCTGCTGCAAGCGATGACATTCCGCAAGTTCGTGGCTCCCGCCCCTCAGGCCGAAACCGGTTAAGAGGGCGCCGCCGCCTAGCCCACGAACACGCGCGCGTTGCGGAACAGGCGCATCCAGCCGCCGTCCTCCTGCCACTCCTTGGGGGCCCAGGAGTTTTGTACCGTGCGAAACACCCGTTCAGGATGCGGCATCACCGAGGTGACGCGCCCGTCGGCACTGCAAAGTCCGGCCAACCCGAGCGCCGAGCCGTTCGGGTTGAAAGGATACCTCTCGGTCGGCTGCTCGCGGTTATCCGCGTACTGCAGCGTGACGAGACCCTGCGCTAGCAGGCCCGGAGCGCTCGACCCCGGTTCGAATTCGGCGTGGCCTTCGCCATGGGCAACCGCAATCGGCAATACCGAGTCTTGCATGCCGGCCAGCAGTACGGAGCGCGAAGGCGGGACGCGAACCAGCGCCAGGCGCGCCTCGTACTGTTCCGACCGATTGCGCACGAAGCGCGGCCATCCTTCCGCCCCCGGGATCAGCTCTTTCAGCGCGGACAACATTTGACAGCCGTTGCACACGCCCAACGTAAAAGTCGCGGGGCTTGCGAAGAAGGCCGCGAATTCCTTGCGCGCCAAGCCGTTGAAGAGAATCGATTTCGCCCAGCCCTCGCCGGCGCCCAACACGTCGCCGTACGAAAAGCCGCCGCAGGCGACGAGGCCGTGAAATCGCGCCAAACGCACCCGGCCGCCCAGGATATCGGTCATGTGAACGTCGTAGGCATCGAACCCGGCACGGGTGAACACGGCGGCCATCTCTGTCTGACTGTTGACGCCCTGTTCACGCAAGATCGCGACCGCGGGGCGCGCGCCGCCCGAGATGAAGGGCGCCGCGACGTCCTCGCGCGGATCGTAGGAAAGGCGTGCGTGCAGGCCCGGATCGGCCGTATCCGCGAGCCGCGAATATTCCTCTCGCGCACAGTCGGGATTGTCCCGCATCTCTTGAATACGGAACGACACTTCGCTCCAGCGTCGATGCAGGTCTAGACGCGAAGCGGCGTACGCCAGCCGGCCGTCGATGTGCACCTGCACGTCCGCTCCGGCGCGCGGCGCACCGATGTCTCGCGTCTGCGGTCCCAGTCCATGGCGCGCCAGGATATCGAGCGCCTCGGAAGAGCGCGCCGCCGGCACCTGCAGCACGGCGCCCAACTCCTCGGCAAAACATGCGGAGATGGGATCCGCCACCGATCCTAGGTCGATGGCCAGCCCGCAATGGCTGGCGAAGGCCATCTCGAGCACCGTGAGCAGCACGCCGCCGTCAGAGCGGTCATGATAGGCGAGCAGCAATTCGCAGTCCTTCAGCTCGCGCAGCGCCGCGAAGAACCCGAGCAGGAGCTCGGGGGAATCCAGGTCCGCCGGTTCACCGCCGGTCTTTGCATGAACTTGCGCCCAGCACGATCCCCCCAGGCGATCCTTGCCCGCGCCCAGGTCAACCAGCACCAGGCGTGAAGGCTGCGACAAATCCAGTTCGGGGGTCAGCGTTCTGCGCGCGTCTTGCACCGGCGCAAACGCCGAGATGATCAGCGACACGGGCGCGATCACCGCACGCTCGCCGCCGGCGTCCCGCCATGCAGTTCGCATGGATAACGAGTCCTTGCCGACCGGGATGGTAATCCCCAACGATGCGCAGAGTTCGACGCCCACCGCGCGCACCGTCGCGTAGAGATCGGCATCCTCGCCCGGCTCGCCGCAGGCCGCCATCCAATTTGCGGACAGGCGAATATCGCCGAGGCTGCGGATGTCTGCGGCGAGGATATTGGTGATCGCTTCAGCCACAGCCAATCGTCCCGAGGCGGGCGCGTTCAACACCGCCACCGGGGTCCGCTCACCCATCGCCATCGCTTCACCGCCATAGCCGTCGTAACTATTCAAACTGACGGCGACGTCGGCAACCGGCACCTGCCAAGGCCCCACCATCTGGTCACGGCTGATCATTCCGCCGACGCTGCGGTCGCCGATCGTGATCAGAAACGACTTGTCGGCAATCGCCGGCAAACATAGCAATCGATCGAGGGAACCGCCGATCGTCGCCCCGGCGGTCGAGAGATGTTCTGCGGCCTTGGGGACCGATCGCACGTCGCGGTTCATGCGCGGTGGCTTGCCCAACAACACGTCGATCGGCATATCCACCGGCGTCGCCGCCAGCAGCGAATCGGTGACGAGCAGGCGCCCGTCCGCCGTAATTTCGCCGACGACGGCGTACGGACAACGTTCGCGTTCGCACAGAGCCGCGAACTCGGGCACCGCGCCGGGCGCGAGCGCCAGGACGTATCGCTCCTGCGCTTCGTTGCACCAGATCTCCATCGGCGACAATTCGGGCTCGGCACTCGGGATCTTGCGTAAGTCGACGCGCCCGCCGCGCCGACTGTGTGCGATGGCCTCCGGAATAGCGTTCGATAGACCGCCGGCACCGACATCATGAATCAGCAAGATCGGATTCGCATCGCCGAGGCTTGCGCAGCGGTCGATGACTTCCTGAGCGCGCCGTTGAATTTCCGCGTTGCCCCGTTGCACGGAGGCGAAATCCAATTCGGACGAACTCTGGCCGCTGCCGACGGATGAGGCCGCGCCGCCCCCGAGACCGATCAACATCGACGGACCGCCAAGAACGACGAGCGGCGCGCCGATCAAGACCTCCTTTTTTTCCACGTGCCCCGGGCGCACGTTGCCGAGGCCGCCGGCAACCATGATGGGTTTGTGGTAACCGCGAATCACCGTGCGGCCCGCTTCGAGGCCTTGTTGTTCGAAGGTCCGAAAATATCCGCACGTGTTTGGCCGCCCGAATTCATTGTTGAAGGAGGCGGCGCCCAACGGTGCGGCGATCATGATGTCGAGCGCAGAGGCGATACGTTCCGGCTTGCCGAAGTCGCGTTCCCAAGGCAGCGGCATGCCGGGGATTTTCAGATTCGATACCGAGTAGCCCGTGAGCCCCGCCTTCGGTTTGGCGCCGATACCCGTCGCACCTTCATCGCGGATCTCGCCACCCGCACCCGTGGCAGCTCCCGGAAACGGCGAAATCGCAGTCGGATGATTGTGCGTCTCGACCTTCATCAATATATCGGCCGGCTCTCGCGTGCCCCCGTAGCGGCGTGTCAACGGATCCGGGAAAAATCGAGTCGCGGCAGCACCTTCGATGACGGCGGCGTTGTCGCGGTAGGCGGACAACACACCGCGCGAATTGCGCGCGTAGGTGGCGCGAATCATGGCAAACAGCGACAGCGGCATCGCTTTGCCGTCGACGGTGAAGTCGGCATTGAATATCTTGTGCCGGCAATGCTCGGAATTCGCTTGCGCGAACATCATCAGCTCGATGTCGGTGGGGTCGCGCTTCAGTTGGCCGAATGCGTCGAGCAGGTAATCGATTTCGTCGTCCGACAGTGCCAATCCCCAATCACGATTGGCCGTTGCCAGCGCCGCACGGCCATCCTCGCCCAGTTTCACGGTCCGCAGCGGCCGCGGAGCGGCGCCATGAAACAGGTCCTTTGGATCGATCGAGTCGATCCAAATCGACTCGGTCATCCGATCGTGCAAGCGAGCAGCCAGCCGCCCGAGCGCTTGGGGCTCTATCGCGGCGGTGGATTCGATGAAATACACCGTGCCGCGTTCCACGCGCGCGACGGCATCGAGGCCGCAGACATGGACGATATCGCTGGCCTTGCTGGACCATGGCGATTCCGTCCCGACGCGCGGCGTGACCAGTACCCGCTGGCCGCGAGACTCGATCGCGGGGGTTCGCGGCCCATAAGTCAGCAGCTTGCGCAGCAGCGCGAGCTCGGAATCGGTCAGCGGCCGTGATACATCGGCGAAATGCAGCCAACGGGACGAGAGCGCGGTGACGCGTGCGTCCTCGGCCCGCAATGTGCGCAAGCTGTGATCGAGGCGAAATTGCGACAGCGCCGGAGCGCCGAAAAGGCTAATCACGAATCGTTCCGGAAAGGGACACGGTTATTTGCAGGGCTATTTTCCTGGCTTTTTGCGGAGCTAGTTCCCCGGCTATTTGCGGGCGTTGGAATCTCCCCCGGGGGTGTAAATGGGGACGGGAAATTGAGCAACGTTCGAACCTTCCAGCGCCACGACTTTGCTGACGCCCTGCTTCTTGACCTCATCGATGCGCAACACCGAATGCATGGGCAAGTAGGTACGCTTTACATCACTGAATTCGGCCTTTATCTTCTCTTCGGCGGGGTCGACGACCACGGTCGTGCGTTCGCCGAACACCAGCTCCTCGACTTCGATGAAGCCGAATAGACTGCCGTGAGTCACTTTCCGGGCGTAGATTTCGTAAACCTTGCCCTGATTGACGAACATAATTTTGAAAATGTGACTCGCGGCCATTTAGGAGGCTCCAAGCATTGCTAGTATTTCACCATATTATACGGGCACTTAGCGCAAACCTGTCGCCCCGTGGGAGGGATTGAGTATGGCCTTGCGCTTGCGCGTCGTCAGCGAACATGCCATCGGCCTCGGCGAACAAGCCACCAAGGTATTCGGTGTGCATGGCGGCACCATTGGGCGTGCAACTGATAATGAGTGGATTCTACCCGACCCGGAGCGCTACCTGTCGGGCAAACACGCCCGCGTCGATTTCCGGGCCGGAACCTACATCCTCGTCGACACGAGTTCCAATGGCACCTACGTCAACGGCGCGCAGGTGCCACTGGGCAAGTACCACGATTACCTCCTGAAGGACGGCGATTACGTACGTCTGGGCGGATACGAACTGCTGGTCAGCATCGACAAGAGCAACGACTTTCCGCCCGAGGAAAGCGCCATTGTGGCCTACGACGGACAGTCCCCGTCCTCGGCCGTCAAGAAATCCACCGCAAATGACCTCGGCGAGGACTTGGACTTGAGTCAGCTGCTCGAGCCCAGCGACCTCGTGGCGGGCGATTCCGGGGTGCGCCCGCGCGATGCCTATGGACAGTCCGTGCCTGCTAGCGCCGAGCCGCCAATGCAAACGCGCGCGGAGTTGGAAGCCGATGCCGCCGCGACACCCTGGCACATGATGACCCGGCCGCTCAAAGTCGAGGGCGCCAAACCCGAGGCACCGCCAGCGGCACCGCCGCGTTCGCAGACCCCCGTGCTCTTCGACGGCGACTTCGACGTCGGATTGACCGCCTTCTGCCGCGGCGCAGGCATCGATCCGCTCACCATTTCGACCGAGGCTCGTGCCGCGGCGCTGCAGCTCGCCGGCCAGCTGTTGAGGGAGGCCGTGCTCGGCTTGATGGACCTGAATCAGAGCCGCAACGAGTTCCGCAACCGTTTCCGCATCCCGCCACCTGCCAACGACGGTGCGGAGTCGCCGCTGAATTTTTCGCGCGGAGTCGATGAAGCATTGGTCCGTTTGCTGACCACCGTGTCGACCCGCGCCGGGTCCGTCGAGGCAATACGCCAGAATTTCCGCGAACTCAAGGCGCAGAATTCCGCCACGCTGGCCGCAACCCGCGCCGCATTCGAGGAGTTCCTTGGGCGCGTCAACCCGGCGGAATTGGCGGAGCGTTTTGAGCGAGCGACCAAGCGGGGCGTTTTCGGGTCGCAGAACAAAGCGAAGTATTGGGACCTCTATGCCGAGATGTTCACCGGTCTCGCGCAGCGTCCTGCGGACGGATTCCCGCATCTATTCACCGAGACTTTCGCCAAGGCGTTCGAGGCCAAATTCAGGACCTTGGTCCCGCCGCGGCGCCCAAGCTTCAGTGCCGATCGAGGCGGCGACGGGGTGCATCGCGACGATCCGAGCGGCCAGGCGGTCGGCGACTAGGAACCTGTCCGAGTATTCCGTGTGGCCGCGAACTCAGACAGGCTCCTGGCATGCCTTTCGCTTAAAGTAGCGTTTCGTCCCTTACAACATAGAGTGGCCCGTGCGGCTCCTGATAGTAGAAGACGATGACATCGTCGCCGACGCCATTACGCGTGGTTTAGCCGCGGCCCACTATTCCGTGCTCCGGGTCACCAGCGCCGAGGCAGCTCAAGCCGCGCTCGTTCACGAGGAATTTGCCATGGCGGTGATCGACGTGGGCCTACCGGGCGCTGACGGCCTGACCCTGGTGCGCCGCCTGCGCAGCGCCGGCAAGTCCATGCCGACCCTGATTCTCACGGCCCGCTGTACCCTCACCGACAAGGTCAAGGCGCTCGACCTCGGCGCCGACGATTTTCTCAGCAAGCCCTTTGAGGGCGCCGAGCTCGCAGCTCGGTGCCGCGCCCTGATGCGCCGCTCGAACGGCGCGTTGAACGGCGTCATCAAACTCAACCGCATGAGCGTGGAGCTGATCGGGAAACGGATGTGCATCGACGACGTCGAGGTCGAATTGACGGCGCGCGAATGGGCGGTACTGGAGTGTTTGGTGCGTCACATCGGACTGATCGTCTCGAAGGAACGCCTTCAGCAGGCCGTGGCCGACCCCGATCACGACATCACGCCGAACGCCGTGGAAGTTCACATTTCTCGATTGCGCGCCAAACTTGGGGCTGCCGCCGTCATCCGCAGCCTCCGCGGCCTAGGCTATCGGCTGGAAGAAGCGAAGTCCGCGTGACCTCGTCCATCAGCCGCCAGTTGATATTGTGGCTGGCCATCCCGCTCATGTTGGTTGCCCTCTGCGGCGCCCTGGTCCACTACTTCAACAACGTTGCTCCGGGCGTCATCAGCAGCGATAGGCGGCTGAAGGAGGCCGCGAACACGCTGATGGCGCGCGTCGTAGTCAATCAAGGCCAAGCGGCACTCGATGTCAATCCGGACCGCAAGCCCTCCCTGCCGAATGTCGACTCGATCAAGTACGCCCTGCGCGACTCTCAGGGACGTTTGCTCGCCGGCGACGCACGCCTGCCGGCAGTTGCGATGAGCAGCGACACCAGCCAACTCTTTGCCATGACGCAAATCGACCGAGCGAGCCTGCGCACTCTGACGACACGATTCGATACCCCGGCCGGCGTGATCACCATCGCGGTGGCCGACATGAGAGGGACCAGCGAGCCCGAGGCGCGGCTCGGTTTCATGAGTACCTTGCTTTGGGACTTCGTGCAGCTCGACATCACTCTGGTCTTGGTCTGGGTCGGGATCCAGCTCGGACTCCGACCGATTCGAAGACTGCGCGATGAGATTGGCCGCCGCTCGGCGCTGGACCTGCGGCCCATCGTGGAATCCTCGGTGCCGCGAGAAATCGCGCCGCTGGTCGTCACGCTCAATCGTCTGTTCGGAATGCTGCGCACTTCGGTGCAATCGCAGCAGCAATTCATCGCGAACACGGCGCATCAACTGCGTACGCCGATCACTGGCATGCAGGCGCAGCTCGGCTTGCTGATTGCCGAGCGTGCCGCGGAGCCGATCAAGGCTCGACTGATGACTTTGCAGGAAGGCGTGAAACAGTTGGCGCATTCGGCGAACCAGCTGCTCATGCTGGCGCGCGCCGATAGCGCGGCGAATGTCAGCGCGAAGAACCAGGATGTGGATTTGAACGCGATCGTCGGCGAGGTCGTCGCGAAGTTCTTCGACCGCGCGCTGCAATCGAATATCGACTTGGGCGCCGATGCGAAACCCGTATCCATCGTCGCGGATCCTTCCCTGCTCGACGACCTCCTGAGCAACCTCGTCGACAATGCGTTGAAGTACACTCCGGCGGGCGGGACCGTCACCGTCAGCACCGGCCGCAATAACGGCAGGCCGTTTCTGGCGGTCGAAGACAGCGGATCCGGGATCCCTGAGCCTGAACGCCAACGCGTGCGGCAAAGGTTTTACAGAATGCCGAATTCCCCGGGGCACGGCAGCGGGCTGGGGCTCGCGATAGTCGATGAAATCGCCCGACACTATGACGCTGCCATGACCATCGGCCCGGGCCCGGACGGCGTGGGCACCCGGATA
>DATMNF010000145.1:0-74629 GCA_035569355.1 Steroidobacteraceae bacterium | reverse complement strand
TTGAACATCAAGGACCTGCTGCAAGAAGGCCAAGAGCTGATCGTGCAGGTCGAGAAGGAAGAACGCGGTAACAAGGGCGCTGCGCTGACCACGTTCATCAGCCTTGCCGGCCGCTTCCTGGTGTTGATGCCGAACAACCCGCGTGCGGGCGGGGTGTCTCGCCGCATCGAGGGCGAAGATCGCGACCAAATGCGCGAGGCCATGAACGGCCTGCAGATCCCGGACGGAATGGGCGCCATCGTGCGCACCGCCGGCGTCGGCCGGTCCACCGAAGAACTGCAGTGGGACTTGAACAATCTCAAGGCTGCCTGGGACGCGATCGTGGCGGCCAACGACGGGCGGCCGGCGCCTTTCCTGATCTTTCAGGAAAGCGATGCCGTGACTCGCGGATTGCGCGACTATTTCTCGGATGATGTGGGCGAATGCCTCATCGATCAGCCCGAGGCCTTTCAAAAGGCCCAGGAATACATGCAGCGCTTCATGCCGCCCGACGCGCAACGCAAGCTCAAGCTGTATCAAGACCCGGTGCCGCTATTCACTCGCTACCAGATCGAGAGTCAGATCGAGTCCGCCTACTCGCACAAGGTCACCCTCCCCTCCGGCGGAAGCTTGGTGATCGACCATACGGAGGCGCTGGTATCGATCGACATCAATTCGGCCCGCAGCACCCGGGGCGGCGACATCGAAGCGACCGCGCGCAACACGAATCTGGAAGCAGCCGAAGAGATAGCGCGGCAACTGCGCCTGCGCGACATCGGCGGACTCATCGTCATCGACTTCATCGACATGGAGTCGCAGGCCAATCAACGTGCGGTCGAAGACATGCTGCGAGACGCGGTCAAGATGGATCGAGCGCGCATCCAGCTTGGGCGCCTGTCGCGCTTTGGTTTGCTCGAGCTTTCGCGCCAGCGCCTGCGGCCGGCCTTGAGCGAAACCACGCACATCAGCTGCCCGCGCTGCAGCGGCATGGGCACGATACGCGGGGTCGAATCGATGTCGCTCGCGTTGCTGCGCCTGATCGGCGAAGAGGCGCGCAAGGAGCGTACCGGCCGGGTGATCGCCCAAGTGCCGGTCGACGTCGCAACCTACCTGATGAACGAGAAGCGCGATTGGCTGAATCAAATCGAATCGCGCGACAAGGTGTCGCTCGTCATCGTGCCAAATCCTCACATGCAGACCCCGGCTTATACGCTGCGGCGCATCCGGGACGACGAAAAGGAGCTGCCGGAAAACACAACCGTGAGCTATCAGCTGGCCGATCAGCCTACGGTCGATGATTCGAATATCGGAAACCGCGACAAGAAACCGCAAGGTGACGTGCCGCTGGTCCCGAGCATTTTGCCCGCGTCCGCGGCCCCCATTATTCCGATGCCCGTGCCGGAGCCCGCACCGGCTGCAGCCGCGGCTCCCCAAGTTGGTGCATTGGTGCGTTTCTGGCGCTGGCTATTCGGCAGCGGCGCGCAGGCCCTTCCCGCGGCGACTCCGTCATCCTCGTCGCAGCCCCATCGCGATCGGCCCGCGCATCGCGATGCGCGCCACGACCGCTATCGCAGCGGGGGCGACCGGGATCGAAATCGCGACCGCGGAGATCGCGACCGAAATCGAGACGTGCGGCGCGACGGACCGCGAGACCCGCGTCGCGACGGCCGCCCACGCGGTGAGAATCGGGGCGATTCCGTCCCGCGTCGCCCCGAAGGTCCCGGGCAGGCCCAGGCGTCCCGCCCAGAAGGCGCCTCGCGAGTGGATCAGGGACAGCGCAGCGACCAGCCCCGCAACGACCAGCCCCGCAACGACCAGCCCCGCAACGACCTGCCCCGCAACGAACAACCCCGCAACGATCAAGGATCGCGAAGCGACCAAGCGCGCGTCGAGCCGCGTTCGGGCGACCTTTCGGGCGCCGGTGAGCGGCCCGGCAGCGAGCGGTCGGGCACTGAGCGCTCCGGCGGCGAGCGTGGCGGACGCAGCCGCCGGCGGCGCGGTCGCGGCCGGCGCGAAGGAGGAGAGAACGCAGCCAATGGAGCGGGCGCGGGCGCAAATCAGAACCCGAGTCAAGGCTCAAATCAAGCATCGAGTCCGGGTATCAACCAGGGGGCAAGCCCCGCACCAAACTTCGCAGCGAGTAGCGCCGCAGTTGCGGGCGAAGGCAATGGCGGGGCGTCACCGGAACGATCGGCCGCGCCGCCGCCCTCACCGCCAGCGCCACCGCGTGCGCCCGATGCGCCGGCCTCGAGGCCCGATGCGCCGGCCTCGAGCACGGGTACCGAGAACAAATACGTGGTCTGGTCATCCTCCCCGACCGAGGTTCCCCGTACCGGCCCGGACGACCGCTAATCGGAACGACCTTTAATCCGGACGACCGAAAAAGGTTCGGGGTATCTAAGGGGATATGTGCGCGCCTGAGGGGCGCAGCGCGTGCAGATACCACCTCAGGGCGAGACTGGTGCATAGCAGTGCGGCGGCGAGTCCACGGAGGGCCGCCACCGCAATGCCGGTAGCAAGGGCCTTGATTGAGTGCCCCGTTGGCTCGCCGATGCGCGCCCATAGCAGCCAAGCGCCGCTCAGGGCAATGGCCGCTGCTCCGAAGGTTAGGACCCAGGCGAGCCGCTCCGCTGGCCGCAGAGGCCGATTGGGCACCGGTAACTCGCGCCCGCGGCGTAGCCCGTAGCAGAGCACCGCTAGCACGATGACGAGCCCGATCAGCGAGCTGCCGTCCTGCAGCAGCCTGATCCCGCCCATCCGATGGTTACCGATATCAACGACGGGTTCTTCTAGCCAGGGAATCATGCGGATGCCGCGCGCATTCTCGTGTGTGAACGCATCCCACACCAGATGCGTCAGTGCCCCCGCCACGACGCCGCAAGCCGCCAAAATCCACTGTCGGATGCTTGCAATATCCGCCGGGGAGGAAAACGGCCGCCACCGCGCATAGGCACCCTCCGGCAACACCTCCATGAGCGGCGTTTTGATCAGATATTGAAAGACCCAGTAGATGGCGACGCCCATCGGCAAGCAAAAGGTAAACAGCGCCAGGGCGCTGTGCGTCTCGAAGCGGTGCATTCGCCAGGGAAAGAACAGCCCGAAATCGGGGACCATGGCCCCGATCACGAGGGCGGACAGCAACCGCCAGCGAGCTGCCAAGCGCGAGAAAGGCAGCACGACGGCAGCGTGGGAAATCGTGAATGGCATCAGCGGGTCTTCGTTGTCATCTCGGCGTCACATTACCGTTCTATAAATTGAGGGTTATACCTACGCTCACCGGGGATCGACAGCATGTCCAATATCGATGCGATCAATCAAGCACCCATTGGCATCCAACCCGTAGCCACCGCCTCGACGCTGGTCAGACAAAAACCCAACCCCTGGTTCAATGCCCTGGCAGGGATCGTCGTGGTCGCCGGGATCATATACACCGGCATTCATCTGGCGGATGACCTATCGGTGGTCCGCGATACCCGCGCTTATCCATACATATTGCTCGGCATTGCCTTATTCATCGCGTTGGGGTTCGAGTTCGTCAATGGTTTCCACGACACCGCGAACGCGGTCGCCACGGTAATTTACACGAATTCAATGTCGCCGAATCTTGCCGTCGTCTGGTCCGGTTTTTTCAACTTTGCGGGGGTCCTCGTCTCGACCGGAGCCGTCGCGTTCGGCATCGTTTCGCTATTGCCGGTGGAGCTGATCCTGCAGGTCGGCAGCGGCGCCGGCTTTGCGATGGTGTTTGCACTGCTGCTTGCCGCCATCCTGTGGAATTTGGGCACGTGGTACTTCGGTTTACCGTCATCCAGTTCACATACCCTGATCGGGTCGATCATCGGCGTCGGTCTCATGAACCAGTTGATGGCTGCGAATCCCTCGGGAACCAGCGGCGTGGACTGGAACCAAGCCGTGAAAATCGGCGAAACGCTCCTCATCTCCCCGTTGATCGGCTTCAGCGGCGCTTTCCTGCTCCTCAGCATACTCAAGGCGACTATCCGGATCCCAGCTCTCTACAAAGAGCCTGAGGGCAACAAGCCCCCGCCGCTGTGGATTCGCGGGTTGCTGATCCTGACCTGCAGCGGCGTGAGTTTCTTCCACGGCGGAAACGACGGGCAGAAAGGCATGGGACTCATCATGTTGATTCTCATCGGCACCGTCCCCACGGCCTACGCACTCAACCGCACCATGCACGAGGCGGACGTCAGCAAGTTCGTCGCGATCTCGAGCCAGGCGCAAACCGCGCTGTCGCACCTCGGCGCGGGCGCGGCGCCGTCAGATCCGCATGCGGCCGCGATGGACGTCGTGCGCACCCGCTCGGTTACCCCGCAGGGCGTCGCGGCGATTAACGCGCTCGCAGGGTCGATTTCCCAACAAGTCAACGATTATCACTCCATGGATAAGGTTCCGGCCGAATCCATGGTCAATATCCGCAACGACATGTACCTGGTGAGCGAAGGCCTGCGCTTCATGGGTAAGTCCAAGTCCCTGAACATATCGGCCGACGACAAGAAGACGCTCGATGCATACAAAAAACAGCTCGACCATTCGACCAAGTTCATTCCCACTTGGGTCAAGGTGGCCGTGGCCATCGCGCTGGGCTTGGGCACGATGATCGGCTGGAAGCGCATCGTCGTCACCGTCGGCGAGCGAATCGGCAAGACTCATTTGACGTACGCGCAGGGAGCATCCGCGGAAATCGTTGCGATGGCCACGATCGGCGCTGCCGAGATGTATGGCTTGCCCGTAAGCACCACGCATGTTCTGTCCTCCGGCGTTGCCGGAACGATGGTGGCGAATCATTCCGGCTTGCAGTGGGCCACCGTGCGCAATTTGCTGATGGCCTGGGTGCTGACGCTCCCGGTATCGATCGCAATCGCCGGCAGTCTGTACTGGCTGCTACGCAACTTTCTGTAGAGCCGCGACAGGCCCCGCGAACTCGTCAAGCTGACGGTCGAGCTGGGCTAAGGGCGCTCAGCGCACCGCCGTTTCGGCGGCGAGGCCCGCGCGCACCCGCTCCAAGTCCTCCGGCGTATCGACGCCCGCGGGCGGAGCCTTGGCCAAGGTCACGAGGTGAATCCGCATGCCGTTCTCCAACGCGCGCAACTGCTCGAGCTTCTCGGTCTCCTCGAGCGGGGTAGGCGGCCAAGACGCGAATTGGAGGAGACTGCGCACCCGGTAGGCATAGATGCCGACATGCCGAAATGCACCGCCAAAGCGGGTAGGCTGAGCGTCCGTAATGTGGTCTCGCGGCCAAGGCACCGGGGCGCGGCTGAAATACAGCGCACGGCCGTCGCGCGCGCGCAGCGCCTTCACGCAGCTGGGATCGAGAAATTCCGCGAGCGACTGGATGGGCGCAATGGCCGTCGCTATATCGATTTGCGAACGCGAGCTCAAAGCTTCCGCGACTTCTTTTACGACCGCGGGAGGCATCAGGGGTTCGTCCCCTTGGAGGTTCACTACTACATCGTCGGCCGCGAATCCCCGCGCCCGCACCACTTCGGCAATCCGGTCCGTACCGGAAGCGTGCCCGGACGAGGTCATGACGACGTCGGCGCCGAAACCTGCAGCCGAATGGAATATGCGGACATCATCGGTGGCAATGATCACGGAGGCGGCGCTCGCCCGCGCGCGTTGCCACACCCATTGGATCAAGGGCCGATCGCCGATGAGGAGCAACGGTTTGCCGGGAAGACGCGAGGCGGAGAACCGCGCAGGTATGATGACGTGCAACACGCGACTAGGAGCTATCCGTCCAGCAGGGGATCGTCGGCGCCGAGAACCCTGGCTTCCTCGGGCAACATCACCGGAATACCCTCGCGCACGGCATAGGCCAGCCGGTCCGGCCGGCACACGAGCTCGAACGCGTTGCCTGCACCCGAGCTCCGTAATGGGCCCTTGCAGATCGGACACACCAACAACTCGAGCAATCGCTTATCCATTTTGAGCCTCACGCGCGCGCAGCGCGCCTCCGAATGGCCTGAGTCACAATATCGAGCAACACGGCGGATTCACCGCCGTCGAAACTCGCGCTAACCGGCACATACCAATGCTGCGGCCCGGCTATTCTCGCGCATTTTACGGCATCTTTTTCGGTCATGAGCACCGGACGCTCGTCGGCGAAGAAAATGTCTGCGGCGCGCAGCAGCGCATGGTCCGGCAACGGGTGGCCGGCTACCTCGATGCCGTGGGCGCGAAGCATGTTGAAAAAACGCTCGGGATTGCCGATGCCGGCAACGGCGTGGACCGAGCTGCCGGCAAACTCGTCCAATGGCTTGGCCGTCCGGCCGATGAGACTGCGGGCGCTGTTCGCTTCGAGCCGCATGCTGAAGGCGCCGTCGAGCAACGCCCGCCCGCCGTTCACCACGATCGCGTCCGCAGCCGCGAGCCGCGCAGGCGTCTCGCGCAATGGCCCGGCCGGCAGCAGCCAACCGTTGCCGAATCGCCGATCGCCGTCGATGACGACGATCTCGCAGTCGCGCGCCAAGGCATAATGCTGCAAGCCATCGTCGCTCAGGATGACGTCGCACCCGGCATTCACCAGCAGTTGCGACGCCGCCGGGCGATCGCGGCCGACCGCCACCGGCAGGCCGGTACGGCGCGCCAACAGAATGGACTCATCGCCCACGGCAGTGGGATCATCGGACGCTTCGATGAGCCGCACGCTTCCCGAGGAACCTCCATACCCGCGGGTGACCACTCCCGGCTTGAAGCCGAGCTCGTTGAGCCGAGCGGACAGCCAGCAAACCAGCGGCGTCTTGCCGGTTCCGCCGACGCTCAGGTTCCCGATGACGACCACCGGCGAAGCGATCCGCGTCGCCTTGCGCAGGCGCTTGGCGTACAGATATCGGCGCGATCCTGCCACGGCGCCGTAGGTCAGCGACAACGGCAATAGCCACCACGGCGGGGTTGCGCGGTCGTACCAAATTCGATTGAGCCAAGATTGAACCGACATTCCGGCGGCGCCTTGTCAAGCGTTGAACTGCATCCCATGCAGAGCCGCATATAGTCCGCCGCGCGCCAACAGCTCCCGATGCGCGCCGCACTCCACGATCCGGCCTTCATCCACCACGATGATTCGATCCGCGCCTTCGACCGTCGAGAGGCGGTGAGCGATCACCAATGTCGTGCGTCCCTGCATCAGCACGCCGAGCTCTTGCTGCACGCGGCGCTCCGACTCGTTGTCGAGCGCGGCGGTCGCTTCGTCCAAGATCAGGATGGGCGAGTCCTTGAGCAGGGCCCGCGCTATGGATATTCGTTGCCGCTGCCCGCCGGAAAGATTCTGCCCGCGGTCCGTCAATTGGGTATCGAAGCCCGCCGGTTGCTGGGCAACGAACTCCATGACGTTGGCGGCGCGCGCGGCGGCTTCGACGTCCGCGTCCGTTTTATCGACGGCGTTGAAGGCAATGTTGTTGCGGATGGTGTCGTTGAACAAGACCACGTCCTGACTGACGAGGCTCACCTGAGAACGCAAGTCGGTGAGCCGATACTCGCGCACGTCGACTCCGTCCAGCAGCACCGCGCCCTGCTGCACGTCATAGAAACGCGGCACCAAACCAACGAGGGTCGATTTGCCGCTGCCTGACCGGCCGACGATCGCCACGGTCTCGCCGGGGCGCACGTGAAAACTCACATTGCAAAGCACGTCGCCCTTGTCGCCCCCGTAGGTAAACGAGACGTTGCGAAACTCGATATCGCCGCGGGCACGAGCCAGCCTCAGAGAACCGCCGCCGCCTTCGGTCGCATGATCCAAGATTTCGAACACACTCTGGCCGGCCGCGATGCCCTGCTGCAAGGGACCGCTCATGTTGACCAGGCTGCGCAGCGGCGACGGAATGAGCATCAATGCGGTCAAGAAACCGAAAAACTCGTCGACCTGCATGTGGTGGGTGAACACTTGCCGAATCGCCACGTACAGAACGCTTGCCAGCGCTATCGAGGCGATGCACTGCACGACCGGATTGCTGACGGCCCTCGCCCGGATCAGCTTCATGTTGGACGCGCGGTTGTGTTCGTTGACTTGTTCGAATCGCTCGGTTTGATGGTCCTCCGCGTTGAAGATCTTGATCAGGCGGTGCGCATCGATCGCTTCCTTCGCGACGCGCGTGATGTCGCCCATGGAATTTTGAATCCGCTCGCTGTAGCGGCGAAAGCTGCGGTTGGCGATTTGCATCAGCCAAGCGATGACGGGTGCCGCGACGATGCAAAACGTTGCGAGACGCCAATTCATATAGAACAGCGTGGCCAAAAGAGCGATGATCGTGAGACTGTCGCTGATGAGCGAAATCGCTGCACCGGTCGCCGCCGCCGCCACCAGCTCGATGTTATTGGTCAACTTCGAGAGTAGGTGGCCGGACTGTTGAGTGTCGAGATACGCGGTGGGCAGCCGCAGATAGTGCGAGAACACGTCGTGCCTCAAGCCCTTGATCACCTGCCTTCCGACCCAGCTGGGATAGTAGCTCTGCACGTAGTCGCCGATGCCTCGCAGGGTAAACAACACCACGACCCCGATGGGCACTTCCCATAGGATCGCGGGATTTTTCACCACGAACGCGCCGTTCAGGAAGTTCTTGACCAGGTACGCGAGTGCTGCATTCGATGCCGCGAACACGATCGATCCGAGCACACCTATCAGAAAGACGCCTAGATAGGGCGTTGCGTATTTCAACAGCCGCCGATAAATCGACCAAGAATCGCCGTCAGGTTTCAGGGCCGCGAGCTCCGCAGTGCTCAAGGCGAGGCTTCCTCGTGAACGGTTGCGATATTCAATTGTGCGAACCCCAGTTTGCCCGCGACATCCATGGCGGTGACCACTGCTTGGTGCGTCGAGCGCGCATCGGCGCGAATCGTGATGGGACCGCGGTTTGAGCCCGCCTCCTTGAGCAGCGCCGCCCGCAGGGTATCGGGGCTGGCGTTGATCAACGTGCGCTCATTGATCCGGTAGCCGCCCTCGGCCGTCACCGTGATGACCAAGGGCTCGTGCGAACCTCGCGGCAACGGTGTTTCGCTCGCCTCGGGCAACTGAACCTTGACGCGGCCTTCTTGATTGAACGTGGTCGAGACCATGAAAAAGATCAACAGCACCAGCAGCACGTCGATCATCGAAATCAAATTGATTTCCGGGTCATCGCGGTGGCGGGGGCGCAGGTTCATTTCAGCGCGCCGCAATCAGCTTGCCGCGCTCGTCCAGCGCGTCGACGAGCTTCATGGCCTCTTTTTCCATGCTCACGACCAACCGCTCGACTTTACCGCGCAGAAAACGATAGGCGATCAGCGAAGGAATCGCGACCGTCAATCCCGCCGCCGTCGTGATGAGCGCTTCGCCGATACCGCCGGACAATATCCTCGGATCGCCGATGCCGTTGGCGGTGATCGCATTGAACGCGTGAATGATGCCCGCGACGGTGCCAAGCAGACCAAGCAGCGGTGCGACCGCGGCAATCGTGCCCAGGGTGTTCAGAAAACGCTCCAATTCGTGCACCACGTGCCGGCCGCCGTCCTCCAGCCGTTCCACCATCAACGCGCGCGGCCTATTGCGATTGGCGAGTCCGATGGCCAGGAGCTTGCCGAGCGGCGAATTCTGCTCCAGAGCAACCACCAGTTTGTCGCTGAGCTGGTCGGCTTCGATCCAGTTCCAGACCTTTTGCGACAGGTCGCGCGGTATCACGCGGCTGCTTTGCAGAGTCCATAGCCGCTCCAATATGATAGCCACCGCCGCGATGGAACATAAAATGATCGGCCACATGAAGCCGCCGCCTGCGCGGATGATCTCCCACATTGCGTCCTCTTAGGTTGTGTCTAAAGCCCCGGCATGATACTTGACCGCCGACGGTTGAGATACCGGCATCGCCCTGAGCCTAACTCGTTGATTTGCGGAATGGTCGTGGATCACTGTTGCGAGCCTCTGAAAACGGCATAATGCCGCCTCGTGGGAGTCAATCGCCGTTCATGCAACGCTGGCTAAAACGCATCACACCGGACCGCCACACACTGGAGAAACTCTGGTGTTTGAGGCCTTTTAAGGCCCTCGTGCTCGATCGCGGATGTTGGACGTTCAACCGCCGCAGCGTCACGCGGGCATTCGCACTGGGCCTGTTCATCGCCTTTATTCCGCCCTCACCGCTGCCCGTGCATCTCGTGACTTGCGTCATACTGGGGGTGATATTTCGGTTGAACCTGCCGGTGCTGTTCGCCACCGTATTCGTGAGCAATCCTTTCACATGGCTGCCGCAGGTGGTGGGCTCGATCTGGGTCGGGACCAAACTGATGGGGATGGATTTGATGCCGTTCTTGCACGAACTGAAGCACCGGCACCTAGGGGCGCAAGTCCATCAACTGTGGGGACCCTTGCTGCTCGGAGCGTTGGTTCTGGGATTGATCGCAGCCGGATGCGGCTACGTGCTGGCGCAATGCGCTTGGCGGGTCAGGGTTCTCTATCAGCTGCGGCGCCGGCGCGCCCGCTCAAACGGCCGCGGCACCGCGCGCGGCGCCGCGCTCGACTAGAATTCCGTCCGCAAGAAGCAGCACGCGATCGAGGCGCGCCGCCAGCCGCTCATCGTGGGTCACGATGACGAGACTCGTGCCGAGTTCACGATTGAGTTCCAGCATCAATTCGAATACCTGAGCCGCATTCGCGCCGTCCAGATTACCCGTGGGCTCGTCGGCCAACACCAGCATGGGCTGGGTGACGAGAGCGCGAGCCACCGCAGCGCGCTGCCGTTCGCCCCCGGAGAGCTGGGACGGGCGATGCGTGAGGCGTTCGGCGAGACCGACTCTCGCCAATAGCGCGCTCGCCCGTTCTGCCGCAGCGCGCGGATTCATTCGCCGCACCAGCAGCGGCATTGCGACATTCTCGAGCGCCGTGAACTCCGGGAGAAGATGGTGGAATTGATAGACGAAGCCGACGGCGCGATTGCGCAAATACCCGCGCTCGGCATCGTTCAATCGATTCATGGCGGAGCCCGCGATCTCTACCGTGCCGGCCGTCGGCAAATCGAGTCCTCCCAGCAGCTGCAAAAGCGTCGTTTTCCCCGATCCGGACGCGCCGACGATGGCGATCCGCTCGCCGGCGCGCACGCTGATCGACGCCGCGCGCAGCACCTGAATCTTGATGTCGCCCTGGACGAATTCCTTTACGAGATCCTTTCCTTCGAGCACCAGCGCATCTGAATTCGAGGTCATTTGCATTCTCAGTCGTTGCGAAGCGATTCTGCGGGCAACAAGCGCGCGGCACGCGCGGCCGGATATAGCGTCGAGAGACAGGCGAGAACGAACGCGAAACCGCAAATCCGCATTACGTCCGACGCGCGCACGCGGGCCGGCAAGTCGCTCATGAAGTACACGCGCGCATCCAGGAACTTGAATCCTACGACGCCTTCGAGGCCGTGCACGAGATCCTGCAAGTTCACGGCGATCAATACGCCGAGCAGTACACCGGCGCCGATGCCGAGCAGGCCGATCAAGCTGCCTTGCACGACGAATACGGTCAAAATGCTGCGCGGCGAAGACCCAAAAGTGCGCAGAATGGCGATGTCGCGCCGCTTGTCCTTCACCACCATGACCATGGTCGACACGATGTTGAATGCAGCGACCGCCACCATCAGCGACAAGATGAAGAACAGGATCCGTTTAGTGATCGAGATCGAACGAAAAAAATTGGCGTGTTCATTGGTCCAATCCTGGACTTCCACATCCCCGCCTATCGAGACTGCGGCGGCGCGCGAGAGGCGCGGCGCCGCATACATGTCGGCGAGCGTCAGCCGGATGCCCGTGACGTCATCGCCCATGCGCAAGAGCCTCGCAGCATCTTGCATGGCGACGATCGCAATCCGCCGGTCATATTCGTACATGCCGATCGAAAGAATGCCGGCCACCTCGAATGCGCGCATCCGCGGAATCACTCCGATCGGGGTGACATCCCCCAATGCCACCAACAGCACCACGCGATCGCCGACTTTCGCGCCGAGTTCCCCGGCCAGGGCCGACCCCAGTATGACGCGGTACTTGCCAGCTTGCAGATCGCTCAGTCGACCACTCGATAAATGCGGTTCCAGATCGACGACCCGCCGCTCCGAGTCCGGCAAAATGCCGCGCACCAAAACGCCCGACGAGCGCGCTCCATGGATCAGCATGCCCTGCTCTTCGATATAGGGAGCGGCACCCGCTACGCCCGGGAAGTGCTCCAGCCTCTCGAGATCGGCACGCCAGTTTCGGATCCGGCCTTCGAGCCCGGAAATCGTCGCGTGTGCCGTCAGGCTCAAGATTCGCGTTCGCAGCACATCTTCGAAGCCGTTCATGACCGACAGCACCACGATCAATACGGCGACCCCGAGGCTCAAGCCGAGTATCGCGATGCCTGCGATCAACGACAGCGAGCCGCGCTTGGGAGAAGCGCGCAAATACCGCAATCCGATGAATCCTTCGTACCAGTAGGACATCACTCGTACCGCAGCGCTTCGGCGGGTTGAGTGCGCGCCGCTTGCAGGGCCGGATACACGGTCGCGACGAAGGTGAGAAGCAATGCGGCCATGGCGATCCTCGCCACGTCGCCGCCGTGCACCTCGCTCGGCAGGCCCGATATGTAGTACACATCGGGGTCCATGAAATGAAAGCCGAGGGATTGCTCGAGGAAAGGCACGATGACATCTACGTTGCAGGCGAGGGCCAGACCGAGCGCCACACCGACGCCGGCGCCGATCCAGCCGATGAGCACGCCCTGCGTCATGAACACCGCGATAATGCCTCGGGGGCTCAAACCGACAGTGCGCAGGATCGCGATGTCCGTGCGCTTGTCGTTCACGACCATGACGAGTGTCGCCACGATGTTGAACACCGCAACGGCGACGATGAGCATCAGGATCAAACCCATCATGGTCTTTTCGATGCGTATGGCGCGAAAGTATGCCTCGTTGTCCTGCGTCCAGTCGCGCACCTCGAGACCCGGCGCGAGTCGTGCGGCGGCGCTTCGCGCCAGCTGCGGCGCCTTCAGGACATCGTAGAATTTGAGGCGGATGCCGGTCGGGCCGTCGAGGCCGCGAAACGCCTCGGCGTCCTCGAGATTGACGAGCGCCAGTACGCTGTCGTGCTCCTGCAGCCCGACCTCGAAAATCCCCACCACGCGAAAGTCCCGCAGACGCGGCACGAGCGCATCGGAGGACGAGGCGGCATTGCCGGGGATCATGACCGTGACTTCATCGCCCACGCCCACTTGCAGCTGGTAGGCAAGCACGCGGCCGAGGATGATCCGATTGGTGTTGGGTTCCAGGTCGCCGAGCTTGCCTTCGCGCATCGCATCCCCAATGGAGGACACTTGCGTCTCGAGCTTCGGATCGATGCCGCGGACGATGGCGCCGCTCATCGCGGGCGGCCGGCTCAACATCGCATCGGTATCCAGGAATGGGGCCGCGCCCACCAGCCCCGGCGCCCCCTGCAATTGCTCAATGCGGCTTCGCCAGTCCCCGATCGGAGCGCCCGCCGCGTTCAAACTCGCGTGCGCGGTGAGGCTCAGGAGGCGTGTGCGCAATTCGGACTCCAGTCCGTTCATGACCGACAACACCGTGATCAACGCGGCCACGCCGAGCGCCACCCCGACGAGCGAGACCCAGGTGATGAATGACACGAAAAAACTGTGCTCGCGGGCCAGCGAATACCGCAGGCCCACAAAAACTGGAAGGGGCTGGAACATGCGCGGCGATTAAACCACAAATAACAATGTAATCAGAGTGTTAATTGGATCAACTATTTGCCCCCCGGGGCAATGCTATAGTCTTGAGGGGACGAATGTTTCTCAAATGTAGGGGTTAACAATGAGGTGCGCCATGAGGTATCGAAACCTACTGCTTGCGGCAGTGCTCGCCAGCGGCCTCGCGCAGGCCGAAACCATCGCTATCGACAACGGCATTGCGGTCAAGGAATCGGATGTAGCGACGCCGACTCGCGGTATGACGATGGACCAAGTCACGATGAAGTTCGGAGCTCCGGCCACAAAGGTGCCTGCCGTCGGCAAGCCGCCGATCTCGCGCTGGGAGTATCCAGGATTCGTCGTCTATTTCGAATTCGAGCACGTGATCCACAGCGTCGTCGCGAACTCTTAAATCAAATCGCGTAAGATCTAACCCTGTTGCAAGCCCCCGCGACTCGTTCGCGGCGGGCGTCTATTCCTTTTTGCCCCGAAAGTCCGATGTCCTTACTCGAACCCCTACTGCCCGGTTCCGATGCACCCGTCGTCAAATGGGGCAAGCTCTATGGCGCAGCAGGCGCACTCGCCATCGCCGAGGCGGCGGCGCGCTCGCCCGGGCCCCTCATCGTCATCGCGCAGAGTTCGCGCGAGGCGGAAGCGCTCAGCGACGAGATTCGCTTCTTTACCGGCCCCGGGTTGACGGTGCGGGTGTTTGCCGATTTGGAGACACTGCCCTACGACGGTTTCTCTGCGCACCCCGATATCACCTCGGCTCGGCTCGCCACATTGGCCGAACTCCCCCGCGCGCGGCACGGCGTCCGGCTGGTCGCCGTCGACACCCTGTTGCAGCGATTGGCGCCTCGAAGCTACATCGAGGCGTACTCCCTCAAAGTTCACGTCGGCGAAACTCTCGATCTCGAAGCGCTGCGCGCGCAACTGGCGTTGGCGGGATATGCCGCCGTGACGCAAGTTGTCGCGCATGGCGAATTCGCAGTCCGCGGTTCGCTGATCGACGTCTTCCCGATGGGCTCGGACACTCCGTATCGAATCGATATGCTGGATCGCGACGTGGACAGCATCCGCCATTTCGATCCCGACACGCAGCGCTCCCTCGACAAGCTGGATCGTATCCAACTGTTGCCGGCGCGCGAGACGCCGCTCAATCCCGAAGCCGTACGCGAGTTCCGCCGCCGCTACCGGCTGCGCTTCACCGGCGATCTGTCGGAGCAGGCGATCTATCGCGACGTAAGCGCCGGCATCGCGCCCGGCGGCATAGAATTCTTCCTGCCCTTGTTCTTCGATCGCACCTCCCACCTGTTCGAGTATCTGCCGCCGGACAGCGTACTCGTGGACATCAACGATGCGATTTCGCGCGCCGAGGGTCTGTGGAACGGCATCGTCGAACGCCACGAACAGCTGCGCCACGACCGCCACCGGCCGATATTGGATCCCGCCGAAGTCTACTTGACGCCCGATGAATTCGAGGCCGCCTACGCGGGGTGGCGGAAGGTTCAACTGCACACCTTCGAATGGCCTCCGCAGACCGAGGGACCGACCCAAAACTTTCCCAGCGCCGCGCCGGCAGCGGTGCGCATCGACCCGCGCGGCGTTGAGCCCGCAGCACAATTGGCCGCGCATATCGACGCGAGCCCGGCGCGTATTCTGCTGGCTGCCGAATCCGCGGGACGCCGCGAACTGCTGCTCGACCTGCTTCGCAGCCGCGACATTCAGCCGAAGATATTCGATAATTTCGCGAGTTTCGTCGCCAGCTCGTTGAAACTTGGAATTACGGTATCGGGCGCCGTTTCGGGCATGCGGCTCGATGCGCCGGCGCTGGAAATCCTCACCGAAGCGCAATTGTTCGGTGATCGCGCGCGGCAGGAGCGGCGCCGCCGGCGCGCCGAACGCGATCCGGCGAAAATCCTCAAGGAGCTGTCGGACCTGCACATCGGGGCCCCGGTAGTGCACGAATCCTATGGAGTTGGACGCTACGTCGGGCTCAAGACCATGGATGTCGCCGGATACACGGGCGAATTTCTCGTACTCGACTATGCCGACGGCGATAAATTGTATGTACCGGTGCAGGCGCTGCATCTCGTGTCGCGCTACACGGGCGCACCTGCGGAAACGGCGCCCCTTCACAAGCTCGGCGGCGAGCAATGGCAGAAAGCACGCCGCAAGGCGGCGCAGCGCATCCGCGACGTCGCCGCAGAACTCTTGGACCTGTATTCGCGCCGCGCAGCTCGGCAAGGCACGCAAATGCTGGCGGGCGAAGCCGAGTATCGCGCTTTTCAGGCAGGCTTCCCCTTCGAGGAAACCGCCGACCAAGCCGCCGCCATCGAGCAAGTACTGAGCGGCCTCAAGTCCGACAAGCCCATGGACCGCGTCATCTGCGGCGATGTCGGCTTCGGCAAGACCGAGGTCGCACTGCGTGCCGCGTTCGTCGCCGTCCAGGCCGGTAAACAAGTGGCAGTTTTGGTGCCCACGACCCTTCTCGCGCAGCAGCACCACACTACTTTCGTCGACCGATTCGCCGACTGGCCCGTGCGAATCGAAAGCCTGTCGCGCTTTCGCAGCAACAAGGATGCGGAGGGAATTCTCGCCGGCATCGCCGCGGGCACGATCGACATAGTCATCGCCACTCAGCGATTGCTGCAGGGTAAGGTGCGCTTCAAGGATTTGGGCCTGGTGGTGATCGACGAGGAACACCGCTTCGGCGTGCGCGACAAGGAGAAACTCAAGGCTCTGCGCACCGAGGTCGACGTTCTGACGCTGACCGCCACGCCGATCCCGCGGACCCTCAACATGGCCTTGGGCGGACTGCGCGATCTTTCGTTGATCACGACACCCCCCGCCGAACGTTTGGCCGTGAAGACCTTCGTGCTCGAATGGAACGAAACCGTGATTCGCGAGGCCGCGCTTCGCGAGATCCGCCGCGGAGGACAGATATACTTCGTGCACAACACGATTGAGACCATCGAAAAGACGGCTCAGGCGGTCCGCAAGCTCGTGCCGGAGGCAAACGTCGCCGTCGGTCACGGACAGATGCGCGAACGCGATCTGGAACAGCTCATGCTCGACTTCTATCACCGGCGCTTCAACGTGCTCGTCTGCACCACCATCATCGAGAGCGGCATCGACGTGCCGACCGCGAATACCATCGTCATCGATCGGGCGGACCGGTTTGGGCTCGCCCAAATTCATCAATTGCGCGGCCGCGTCGGGCGATCGCATCATCGGGCATATGCCTATCTGATCACGCCGCCGCGCAAGTCGATGACCGCCGATGCGGTCAAGCGATTGGAGGCGCTCGAGTCGCTCGAGGAACTCGGCGCCGGATTCACGCTCGCGACTCACGATCTCGAGATCCGCGGCGCGGGCGAGCTCCTGGGCGACGAACAAAGCGGCCAGATTCAGGAGATCGGCTATAACCTCTACATGGAATTGCTCGAGCGCGCGGTATCCGCCTTGAAGTCAGGGAAACAGCCCGACCTCGAACGCCCGCTCGATGCCGGACCGGAGGTCGAACTGCACCTGCCCATGCTCATACCCGAGGATTACGTTCCCGACGTGCATTTGCGGTTGGTGCTGTACAAGCGCATCGCCAGCAGCCCCTCGTACGAGGAGCTCGATGAATTGAAGGTCGAAATGATCGACCGCTTCGGGCCGATGCCCGAATACGCACAATCGCTGTTTCGCGCAGCCCGGCTCAAGCTGCGCGCCGCGGAACTCGGAATACGCAAGATCGACGCCGGCGCGAACACCGGCTATTTTCTATTCCAGGAAGCGAACCGGGTCGATCCGAAACGCGTTCTCAAATTGGTCCAAGGAAAACCAAAGGAATACCGTCTCGACGGTCCCCTGAAATTACGCTTCGCCCACGACGCGCGCACCGAAGAGAAGCTGTTCACGCGAGTCGAACAGCTGGTCGAGCAGCTCTCTTGAATTCGCGGCGCTATTGAATCGAACCGAGATAGTCGCCTTTGCCGATCTCCACTCCGGCCTTGCGCAGCAAGGCGTACGCGATGCTGGTGTGGAAGTAAAAATTCGGCAGCACGAAGTCGGTCAAATACCCGAGGCCCGTGAATTTCCAAGAGCCGTTCGGAAACTTGATCTCTATGCTGCGGCTTTCCGCGTCTTTCAGCTGCGCCGCGCTCACCGACTTGACGAAATCCAAGGTCTTCGCAATCCGGGCCTTCAGATCGGCAAAAGTTACTTCATTGTCCTCGTGCTTGGGGGACTCGATCCCCGCCAAACGCGCTGCCGCCCCTTTGGCGGTGTCGCAAGCGATTTGCACCTGACGCACCAGCGGATGCATGTCCGGATAGAGGCGCGACTGGGCGAGAACGACGGAATCGAATTTCTTCGCCGCGGCGTGCGCCGCGCCCTTGTCGAGAATGGCGGACAGATTGGTCAAGCCGCGCGTCAGCGCGGGGATCGAAACATCGTACATGGAAATCGACATCGACATCTCCTTAGGCCAGAAGGGGCGACACTGTAACCAAACTTCGCCCTGTTGAGTAGCAAGTTTCAAGGCGATTTTTCTGTAGTAAAATCGGGAGCGTATGCTTCCCTTCTCCGCAGCCTGCGAACGCAACAAGGAGCCCATCCTCGAGGTGCTGCGCAGCCGTTTTGCGGGGCGTGCGCAGGTTCTGGAAATCGGCAGCGGCACCGGGCAACATGCCGTGCATTTCGCTCGCGCGCTGCCCCATCTGGCATGGCACCCGACCGAACAATTGGCCTACCTTGCCGATTTGACCGAGCGCGTCAAGCTCGAGGGACCCCAGAACCTACGTGCACCAACCTTGCTCGACGTCCGTCAAGCCGTTTGGCCGCTGCGCACCGTCGACGCCATGTTCACTGCCAACACCCTGCACATCATGTCGTGGCCCGAGGTCGTGGCCTCTTTCAAGGGCAGCGGCAGCGTTCTCGCGCCCGCCGGGGTGCTGTGCATCTATGGTCCGTTTCGTTATGGCGAACGCTACACCTCCGGCAGCAACGAGGAATTCGATCGAATGCTCAAGGAACGCGACCCGCAATCCGGTATACGCGACCTTCACGAGGTTACGGCCCTTGCACTCGAGTATGGCTTGCGCTTGGACGCCGACTACGACCTGCCGGCGAACAACCGCCTGGTGGTGTTCACCAAAGAGCCGGGCTAGGAGCGGCCGTGTAATATGGACACCGCATGGCGGATTTTCCCTACCACAGCGCATTGATCGTCGGCGCCGGCCCCGGCATCAGCGCATCGCTGGCACGCCGCCTCGCCGGATTCGGTGTAAAGATTGCCCTGGCGGCGCGCAATATTCAAAAGCTCGACGCGCTGATACAGGCTACGGGCGCTGAAGGATTTGCCGCCGATGCAGCGAATCCCGAATCCGTCGCCAATCTCTTCGCACAGGTAAAGAAGCGCATCGGCGAGCCGGAAATCGTTGTTTACAACGCCGGAGCCCGCGCCCACGGCCCCCTTGCCGAGCTCGATCCGGCCGCCGTGCAAAAGGCCATAGCGATCACGGCATTCGGGGGCTTTCTCGTGACGCAGCGGGCGGCGATCGGTATGTTGCCGCGGGAGCGCGGCGCGATATTGTTGACCGGTGCGACGGCCAGCGTGAAAGGCTTCGCCCATTCGGCGGCTTTTGCCATGGGCAAATTCGCATTGCGAGGCTTGGCGCAGAGTGCGGCGCGCGAATTGGGCCCCCGGGGCATCCATGTGGCCCACTTCATCATCGACGGCGGAGTCCGCGCCACCCACCGACCGGATCCTAAGGACGAACCCGACAGCACGCTCGATCCGGATGCAATTGCTCAGACCTATGTCGATGTATTGCGGCAACCGCGAAGCGCGTGGTCGCAAGAGATTGAACTGCGCCCGTGGGTTGAACATTTCTGAAGACGCCGTTTGAGCACCACAGTCATTGATTCTCCGGTGTCCCGGGCGTCCTCGCTCGAGCGCTGGTACGTCGTGCTCGTGATGTGCCTGATCTACGCAATCAATATTGCCGACCGATACGTCGTGTCCACGGTTCTCGAACCGATCCGCCTCGATCTGCGCTTGACCGACGCAGGCGTCGGCTTTCTCACCGGCGTGCCGCTGGCCCTGTTCTATGTGTCCGTCGGGATCCCGATGTCTTGGCTGGCCGATCGATCGAACCGACGCAACATTCTGGCAATCTCGCTCATCGTCTGGTCCGGCTTCACCGCACTGTGTGGACTGTCGCGCAGCTATTGGCAACTCTTGGCGGCCCGCATCGGTGTCGGCGTCGGCGAGGCAGGCGGGACGCCACCCTCCAACTCCATCATTGCGGATTATTTTCCGGCGGATCGCCGGCCCATGGCTCTCGGTGTGTTCGCTCTCGGCGCGCCGATCGGCGCCTGGCTGGGCGCCGACATGGCCGGAGCGGTCGCCCACGCCTACGGCTGGCGCGCGGCATTTCTCGCGCTGGGTATTCCGGGCGTAGTCATGGGGACGATCGTCTACCTCACGATTCGTGAACCGGAGCGCGGGCGTCTGGATGCCGTGACCGACGGGGACAAGCCGAGCTTGCTGGAGTCGCTGCGGTTTTTGTGGCGCCAAAAGGCCGCGTTTCACGTGATCATGGCCTCCGGGGTCTGTGCCCTTTGGGGGTGGGGCCTGATCTGGTGGACGCCGACATTTCTCATGCGCACCTATTCGATGAATGTCGGCGAGGCAGGAGCAGTGACCGGTCATATCCATCTGGTCGGCGGTATCCTCGCCACGGCGGGAACGGCTTGGTACTTGTCGCGCCGCTCCATGGCCGATCCGCGCCGAGTCGTTTGGCTGCTCGCCATCGGCGTGAGCGCGGCGACGATTCCCTCGATTATTGCCTTCTCGACGCACGCCCTTTGGGTGGCGAAACTGATGTTCTGGATTTTCATCCCGTCGATCTACTTTTACATCGGACCTTGCATGGGCCTGGTGCAGAATCTCGCACCGCCCCACATGCGCGCCATGTTCACCGCGTGGTCCTTGCTGGTCGGCAACGTGTTCAATCTGATCGTCGCGCCCCAGCTGGTCGGACTGTTGAGCGACTGGTTCGCCGGCAGCGGCGGCGCCGACGCGCACTCGCTACGCCTCGCGTTGCTGGTACTGGCACCCACGGGTTTCTGGGCGGTGTATCATTTTTGGATGGCCGGCAAAACCGTCGTTGCGGATCAAATGCGCGCTGTGGGCTATGTTTCGTCGAGCGAGGTCCGGCCGCGCGAGGCACGCGCTTAACGCGCCAGCCATCCGCCGTCGACCACGAGGTTCGACCCGGTGATGTAGGTGGCCCGGTCGCTTGCAAGGAATACGGCCGCATTCGCAATATCCTGAGGCCGGCCCAGGCGCGGCCACGGCGTGCGGCGGCGCGCGTTGTCGAGCAGTGCCGGGTCCATGGGCAAACCGGGATGGCCCGTCACGATCTTGCCGGGCGAGATGCAATTGCAGACGATCAGATCCGCCGCGTAGTCCACCGCGATTTGCTTGGTCAGGTAGATCGCGCCGGCCTTGCTCACCCCGTAGGGTGTATCGCGGGGCGCAGTAACGATGCCTTGCTGGGATCCCAAATTGATCAGCCGCCCGCGCACTTCATGGCGCGGTTCCTGAGTGATCATTTGTTGCACGGCCCGCTTGCACCCGTTGAACATCCCCGTCAGGTTCACCGTCATGACTCTTTCCCATTGCTCGGGGCCGGTATCGAGCAGCGCCGTGCCCGAGAAAATCGCAGCGTTGTTCACCATCACGTCGAGCCGGCCATGGCGCTCGACTGTCTTGCTGATCAGAGCATCGACGTCTTCCCATCTTCCGACATCGGTCTTTTCGAAGAACGCCGCGCCGCCGGACCGTGCGATCAGATCGAGGGTCGACTCTCCGCCCTCGAGCGGCTCGGTCACAACGTCGGCAATGACGACGATGGCCCGTTCGGCTGCAAAATTCTCGGCGATTGCACGGCCGATCCCCGAGCTCGCTCCGGTGATCACGGCGACTTTTCCGGCCAGTAAACTCGACATCTGTGAATCCCCTCGGTTGGGTTACCATAACGGTTCAACATGTTGATCGAACAACCCCAACCCGATCTTAAGCTGGCGGCTGCGCTGTTCGATAGTCTCGAGCGCGCGACGCGCCGGGGATCAGGCATCGTTCGCGACAGTTTTGGTGCGGGCGAGCAAGCTGCGCACGACATCATGCGCGCGGCCGCGGAACGGTTGGGTCTCGATGTCTCGGTCGATGCCATCGGCAATCTGATGATGACGCTCCCGGGGCGCGACCGGCTTGCGCCGCGCATCATCATCGGTTCGCACCTCGACAGCGTGCCTCAGGGCGGCAACTACGACGGCGCGGCGGGCGTGGTCGCGGGCCTGTGCGTCGTGGCCGCGCTCCGTCAGGCCGGAATTCAGATCCGCTGCGACATCACGGTCATGGGGATTCGGGCGGAAGAGTCCGCCTGGTTCGACATTGCGTATCTCGGCAGCGGCGGCGCATTTGGGCTGCTCGACCCGGCCTGCCTCGGGATACCGCGCTCGGACAACGGCAAGAGCCTCGAAGCGACACTCATCGATTGCGGCTTCGACCCGCAGGCGATCCGCGAGGGCCGGCGGCTGCTCGATCCCTCGCGAATACGGGCGTATTTGGAGCTGCACATCGAACAGGGTCCGACGTTGGTGGCGGAGCAACTTCCCGCCGCCGTGGTGACCGGGATCAGAGGATGCAAGAGATTTCGCAACGCCCGATGCGTCGGCGAGTACGGTCACTCCGGTGCCGTCAATCGAGCGTATCGGCACGATGCGGTCGCCGCGACGGTGGCCCTGCTGCACCATCTGGAGACGATTTGGCTGCTGCAGGAGCAGGCCGGTGCGGACCTCGTGATCACCTCCGGAGAGCTATATACCGACCCCGCGATGCACGGGCCGAGCAAGATTGCCGGCGAGACTCATTTCGTCGTCGACGTGCGCAGCGTCAGCGACGCCACGATGAACGCCGTCGCCGCCGAAGTGCGGCAAGCCGCGGCGCGAATAGGCGATTCCTATCGCGTCGCGTTCGACCTCGGCGCCACCAGCGACTCGCCTCCCGCCGTGATGGACTCCCGGCTGCGCGCAGGCCTCGGCAGCCGGCTCGAGCGTCCGTTCGAAATGCCGAGCGGTGCCGGCCACGACGCGGCGATATTCGCAAAAATGGGCATTCCGACGGGTATGATCTTCGTCCGCAATCAACACGGGAGCCACAATCCGAATGAAGCAATGAGGCTGGACGACTTCGGCATCGCGACCCGAGCCATGCTTGGGTTGCTGCTCGACTTTCCGCTGCCATGACATTGTTGGTCACCGGAGCGACCGGTTTCGTCATGAGCGTGCTCGGCCGCCATTGGCTCGACGCCGATCCACGCGAGCGCTTGACCGTGCTCGACGCCGCCCCTCTGGATGCCGCGGCGGCGCGCTATTTCGCCCCTGTCGCGGACCGGCTCGACGCGGTGATCGCCGACGTGACGCGTCCCGATACGTGGCGAGCCGCACTTGCCGGCCGCGGCATTACTCACATCGTCCACGGCGCTACGGTAACGCCGTTATCGCGCGGTACCGCAGCCGAGGCGAAACGCGAACCCGAGGCGGAGGATCCCGGCCGGATCATCGATGTCAACGTGATGGGTACCGTGGCGCTGCTCGATTGGGCGCGCACTCAGCCGAAGCTGCAGCGAATCATCTACGTGAGCTCCGGTGCGGTCTACAAGCATCACGGCCCGGATCGCCCGGGCGAGCCGTTGCCTGAGGACGGCTATGTCATGCCGCGGCGTTTGTACGGCATTTCGAAATTGGCTTCGGAGTTGATCACGGAGCGTTACGGGGACTTATTCGGACTATCGACCGCATCGGTGCGGCTCTCGTCGGTGTACGGAACCATGGACCGAGTCACGCCGAGCAGAAACTTCCGGCATGTGCCCAATCGGATCGCCCACATGGCTGTGGACGGCGCGCAGCGCGTGCGCGTCAATACGCTCTCCGCGGTGGGCGACTATATTCACGTCGAGGACGTAGCGGCCGCGATCATCTTGCTGCTGCGGGCGCCGTCGCTGCGCTACAGCGCCTACAACATCGCTGCGGGCGCGACAGCGACCATAGGCGACTTGGTCAGGTGGGCGGCCGAGAAGATGCCGGGTTTCCGTGCCGAGATCACGGCGCCCGGCGAAGCCGACATTTTGCAGGACCCGAATCTCGCGGACGGTATGTGGGGTGCTTACGATATTTCACGCATTCAGGCCGAAACCGGCTGGAGGCCTCGCCCGGTACGCGAGGCGCTGCACGCCTACATGGACTTGCTCGCCGCGGAGCGCAGTGCTTGACCCCCGGCGGCGCATGACTTCCCTCGAACCCTATCCGCGCGATCTGATTGGCTACGGCTCGCGGCCGCCTCGGGTGCGCTGGCCGCTCGATGCCCGGGTCGCGGTCTCCATCGTGCTCAACTATGAGGAGGGCGGCGAGAGCTGCGTACTGCACGGCGACGCATATTCGGAATCGGTATTGACCGACGTCGGCGCCGAGCCATTGCAGAACGCGCGAAATCTCAACGTCGAATCGAATTTCGAATACGGCAGCCGCGTCGGGTTCTGGGAGATCATGCGAATTCTGCGCGAACGCCGGATCGATGCGACCGTCTACGCCGTAGGCATGGCGCTCGAGCGCAATCCCGAAGCGGTCGCGCAGATCGTCGACAGCGGTTTGGAAGTCGCCTGTCATGGCCAGCGTTGGATCGACTACCAATTCGTGGACGAAGCGGTGGAACGCGCCGACATGCTGCGCGGCATCGAAATCGTCACTCGCCTCATTGGGCAAAGACCCCGCGGCTGGTACGCGGGGCGGCCCGGCCCCAACACGCGCCGGCTCGTGGTGGAGACGGGTGGATTTCTATACGACAGCGACGCCTACAACGAAGACCTGCCCTACTGGACCCGCGTCGACGGCCGCGCGCATCTTGTGATTCCCCATACCTTCGATGTCAATGACAGCCGCATGCAGCGCGGCGGCGACTTCGCCACCGGCGATGCGTTCTTCGGCTATTGCCGCGATGCTTTCGATTGGCTATATCGATTGGGGAACGAGGGTCGGCCACGCATGATGACCGTCAGTTTGCACGGACGCATCATCGGCCGTCCCGGCCGGATCGGCGCATTGGTGCGGTTGCTCGACCACATTCAACGCCACGAAGGCGTCTGGCTATGCAACCGCGAGAGCATCGCACGGCACTGGATCCTGCATCATCCCGCGCCGTGAAGCGGTAACGGATCCGAGACTTCACACCTAGGTGCTGCGGATCATGCCGCCATCCACGCGGATGACTCCACCGGTCATGTACGAGGCGCGCGGGCTCGCCAGGAAGGCGGCCACGGCCGCGAATTCGGCGGCGGCGCCGTAGCGCCCCGCGGGGATCGCCGCGCGCGACTCTCTCTGGACTTGGTCGAGTTCGATCCCTTCGCGCTTCGCGCGTCCCTGATCCAATTCGGCGACTCGATCCGTGGCGATGCGCCCGGGGGCGATGCAGTTGATGGTGACGCCTTCGCCGGCCACCTCGCTCGCGAGAGTCTTGGCCCATCCGACCAGTGCCGCCCGCAGCGCGTTCGACACACCGAGGTTGGGTATCGGTTGAACGACCCCCGAAGACACGACCGCGAGAATTCGCCCGAATCCACGCTTGCGCATGCCGGGCAACGCCAGTCGAGTCATTCGCACGGCGCTCAAGAACATGGCCTCGAATTGCTTGCTCCACACCGCATCCGGCGTCTCGGCCGCTGGTCCGGGCGGCGGGCCGCCGGTATTGAGCACAAGGACATCCGTTCTTCCCAGGAGATCGCTCAGACCGTCGATCGCGGATGCATCGGACAGATCACAGGCGCACGCAGTGATCGTCCCATGCCCCGCCGTGGGGGCGGCCGCGAGTTCCTTCAAACGCTCCAGGTTGCGTGCCACGGCCACGACCTCGGCGCCTTCCGCGGCCAGCGCGCAAGCGATGGCCCGGCCAAGCCCGCGTGAGGCACCGGTTACCAGCGCGCGCCGTTTCTCGAGTCCCAAGTCCATCGCTTGCACCTCCCGAGCGACAAGTCTACATGGATCGTCCGCGCGGATTGCGGAGTGAGACGCCGATCACGGCTTGGCGGCTCCTCGATCGCACTCATTAACTCTGCTTCATTCGGATAGCCGTCGCGCGAACTGCGGCGTTACTTCACGACAGACGCCGGCTTTCCGGTGGAACATTCCTCAACGAACGCAAGTGGAGAAACGTTTATGTTAAATTCACGCAAACATCTGAGCTTCGCTGCCGTGCTTGTATCGCTTGCCGGACTCGCCGGCACCGCATCGGCTGAAACCACCTGGCAGAAGAATCATCCGCGGCGCACGCAGGTGAATCATCGTCTTGCCAATCAGAACAAGCGCATCCATCAGGACGTGAAGGACGGGACGCTCTCCAAGGCGCAGGCTGCAAACCTGCACCACGAGGATCGTCAGGTGCGTCAGGAAGAACGTGACATGGCGAGCCAGAACGGCGGGCATATCACGAAGTCCGAGCAGAAAGTCCTGAACAGCCAAGAAAACAAAATCAGCGGTCAAATCCCGCCGAAGTAGCGGCTGATCGATCGCGAGCGAACCACGGGGAAGCGCCGGACGCGCTTCCCCGTTTGTTTTTCAGAACCGCAGGGACAAACAGCTCAAACCGCCGTCCATTTTTCTGAACTCGGACATCTCGAGTTGCACCACGCGGCAGCCTCTTCGCTCGAGTGCGGCGCTGATCAGTGAATATCCGGCAGCCACCAGTATCGCGTCGTTCACGCGCACGCAGTTGGCGGCATAGGCTTCCGCGGGTGAGACCATTATCAGATCGCGCACGCCGATCGCGCTCTGCGACTCGAGCGCGTCTCGGATGCTGCCATCCGCCGCCCAGAGCCCATCGCCGAGGTAGGCGATGCCGCTCTTCAAATGCAGCAGCGAAGAATTGGAGCGGATGTCGATCACGCTCGAGGTGTACTCGAATCGAGCCAGATGCTCGGCCAATTGGCGAGCCCCGTGCGCGTTGGTGCGTGCCGATATGCCGATCAGAAAGTGTCCGTCCGCTTCGCATACATCCCCCCCGTCGACGGTGCCGGGCGGCTCGATCGCGGGCAGCTCCTGATAGAAATTCCGCAGGCACGCCACCATGCCGCGCACCTCGCCCTCGCGGCTGGGCGCGCCTGGGCGAGCGAGGACGGCGCCGCGTGCGGTCACGATAGCGGTATCCTCGACGAAGGTTCCGTCCGGATAGCGCGCATCCGCCTCCAAGCACGTCACGCCGAGGCCGCAGTCGCGCAGCGCGTCGACGTACCGTGCATGCTGCTCCAGGGCGCGGCTCACATCGGGGGGTCCCTCCGTGGCGCTCGACAAGCCGGCGGCGAAATTTTCGGCGGGTGGGCGCACTACGGCGCGAGTGAAAGGCACGCGGCTCGAGGCTCCAGGTTCCTAGGCCGCCGCCGCTTGATTGCGTCCGGATTTCTTGGCGATTTGCAGTTGCTTCTGCGATTTCTCGAGCAGGCTCGCGGGGCTATCGGCTGCCTCCGGCACGGCGGCACAGACGCCCACGCTCACACTGACATAGCGCAGAACCGATGAACGGGGATGATGGATTCGGAGGTCTCGCACGCGTTCGGCCATGAGTTGACCGACCCGCAGCGCTTGCTCGGTCGTCAGGCCCGGCGCAAAGGCGATGAGGCTGCCCCCGTCGATGCGCGCCGTGACATCGCTCGAGCGGCGCAGGCAACCGGATACGACGTGCGCCACGCGCCGGATGGCGGAATCGCCCGCGGCACGGCCAAAGGTGGCGTTGTAGAGGTCCAGGGCATCGATGTCGATCGCGAATACCGCGATGCTGCGCTTTTCGCGCTGCGCCACCGACCAATCCCGTTTCAACAACTCCTCGAGATAAGGCAACGTGTAGAGCCCCGTCAAACGGTCGTCGCGGATCGCCATCGCGGTCGGTTGATGCGCTCCGCTCAACGAATCGCGGGTGAGCTTGGGGTCGATGCGCAGCCGCTCGCCCGCGTCTCGATGATGGCCGACAAAATGCGTCACGCGTCCATCGGCATCGAGCAACGGCAAGACGGTCATCTCGTTCCAAAACAGGCTGCCGTCCTTGCGGTAGTTGCGCAGCAGCACGCGGCAAGATTCCCCCCGGCCGAGCGCCTCGCGCAATCGATGCCGGCCGTCCTGCTCACGATCGTCCGCCTGCAGGAAGCGGGGATTGCGGCCGAGCAGCTCCGCCGCCGAATAACCCGTCAAGGCTTCAAAACCGGGATTGGCGTAGATCACCGGGTGTTCCGGATTCCGGGCGTCCACTAGCAATACCCCCTCGGGCGAGCTCTCGACCAAGCGCCGATACAAACTAGCGTCAAAGCCGGTCATGAATTCCCATTTCCCTCTGTCAGCACCAAAGGCGGCGGCGGCGTCGACAAACCCGCTATCCGGGCCGCCGTTTCCTGCCAATGGCGGCTAGTGCGCAGATCCGCCGGTGCCTCGCCACGCGCGCGCATCCGCACCAGGCGCGCCTGCGAGGCCGCCGAGCCGGCGTCTGACGCGAGCCGGCCCAGCACTAATTCTACGGAATGTCTATCGTTACAAATGGGCAGGACGTCGCAACCTGCAGCGAGCGCAAGCTCGGCACGGGCTACGACATCCCCAAATGCCGCGGCTCCCGCCATGCTCAGGTCGTCGGTAAACACGCAGCCGTGAAACCCCAATTCGGCTCGCAAGATGCCGCTGATCCAGCGGCGCGACAGGCTGGCCGGCAAGGCATCGACCGCCGGGAACACCACATGGGCCGCCATGACTCCGGCCAGATTGTTGTCGATCAAGGGACGGTAGGGCCGAATATCCGGCTCCAAATCCACGAATTCGCGCCTATCTAGCGGCAATGCAACATGCGAATCGACCACCACCGCGCCGTGGCCCGGAAAATGCTTGGCCGTGGCGGCCATACCCCCCTCCCGCATGCCCGACAGGGTGGCCACGGCCAGCGCGGCAACCGCGTCCGGATCGCTGTGGAACGCCCGATCGCCGATGATTTCACTCACACCGTAATCAAGATCGACGCAGGGCGCGAAACTGAAATCGACGCCCACGGCCCGCAATTCGCTGGCCATCAGCCAACCCACCGACTGCGCGAATCCCAGGGCATCGCGCGGGTCCTGATCGTAGATGCGGCCCAGCAGACGTACGGGGGGTAGTCGGGTAAATCCGTCGCGAAAGCGCTGCACCCGCCCCCCCTCTTGGTCCACCGCGATCAGAAGATGCGGCGTGCGCACCTCGCGGATCGCGGCCGTGAGCGCCGCTAGTTGGGATGGACTAGCGTAATTTCGCGCGAACAACAGCACGCTGCCGACCAGAGGATGCGCGAGGACCCGGACATCATCGGCGCTCAGTTCCGTTCCGGCGATGTCGACCATCAGAGGCCCCAAATTCATGCGGGAGCCTCGAACACCGCGATCGATTCGACGTGCGTCGTTTGCGGGAACATATCCATCACCCCGGCGCAGGTGAGCTTGAATCCTTGGGTGTGCACCAAGATCTCGGCGTCCCGCGCTAAACTCCCCGAATGGCAGGAAATATACACGACTCGACGCGGACGCCAACGCGCCAATCGCGCCAGCAGCTCGGATGCACCCGCTCGAGGCGGGTCGAGCAACACCAGGTCATAGCGCTCGTTCGCCCACGGTGCGAATTCGCTCGGCTCGAATAGGTTCTCCTTGACGAATACTGCGTTGCCGACCCCGTTGCGGGCCGCGTTGGCCCGCGCCTTCGCGACCAGGCCTGCATCACCCTCCACTCCCACCACGTTTCCCGCGCGGCGCGCCAGCGGCAAGGTGAAATTGCCCAAGCCGCAAAACAGGTCGAGCACACGATCATCCCGGGTGGGCAGGAGCAACCCCATGGCTGCTGCCACCATCGACACATTGACCTCGCGGTTGACCTGGATGAAATCGACGGGTGCGAATTCGATGACCAAACCGTCCACCGCATAAGTGAGCGGCGGATAGTTCGGCTGCAACGGCCGCACGGTATCGAGGCCGCCCGTTTGCAGGAAGATCTGCACGCCCCGCTGCAGGCCGAAGGCTGCGATTTTCTTCGTGTCTTCCTCGCCCGGTGCCTCCAGCACTCGAAATACCAGCGCGGTCGACTCATCGCCGGCCGCCACTTCGACCTGGGGTATTTTCTCGCGGATGGCGAGCTCATCGACCAGCGCGGCCAGATCCTGCGGCAGGGTCCGCAAGGGCTCCTGCAGAACCTCGCAGCACTTCACGTCCGCGATGTAGGGCTTTTCGCGCTCGCGAAAACCGGCAAGGACCCGGCCCTTCTTGTGCACGTATTTGACGCCGAGCCGCGCTCGACGGCGGTACGACCAATCGGGGCCGCGCAAGGGCGCCAACACGCGCTCGGCGCGGACCCTGCCTATGCGCTGCAAATTGTCCAGCAGCTGGCGCTCTTTCGCCGCCACTTGAGCACTCGCCGCCAGATGTTGCAGGGAGCAGCCGCCGCAGATCCCGAAGTGCGCGCAGGCCGGCGCGACGCGATCCGGCGAGGCGATCAGGACCTCGACCAATTCGGCTTCGTCGAATTGCCGGCGCCGCTTGCTCACACGAATGCGGACGCGCTCCCCCGGCAGTGCGCCGTCGACGAATACCGCCTTGCCCGCGTCGCGCGCTACTCCGCGGCCGTCGTGGGTCAGGTCCACGATGTCGGCCTCCCGCACCTCGGCCGCTGTCAGGTGGCGGGCCACGCAGCCGCAAATTCTTTGAGATGCCGGGCTTGCGACTCATCGAGGAGCTTGCGAACACGCGCAATCTCTTGCGCGTGCTCGGCGGGGTTCAGATGTCCACGCATGAGCTCGAAGCGCAAATAGATCAAGTACGTATTCAACACGTCGGTCTCGCAGTAATTGCGAATGTGCGCGAGTCCTCCGCGCAGATACTCGGGCCAGACATCTGCTCCGTGCATTCCCAACTTGCCCGGAAGACTGAGCAGAGTCGCAATATCGTGGAGGCTCGCCCGGCCACGCCCCTGAAAGCCCGACAGGATGTCCATCAGGTCCATGTGCCGCCAATGGAACCGGCTCAGGTAGTTGCTGAATCTGAAGCTATGGTCGGAGTCGCCCATTTCCCAGTAGCGCGCGGCCGTCACGCTGTGCAAGAGACTCCGATAGTGCAGCACCGGCAGGTCGAATCCGGCGCCGTTCCAGGAAACCAAGTCCGGCGTAAACTTTTCCAATCCGTCGAAGAACCGCTCGATCAGTACCTTTTCCGAAGATCCCTCTTCGCCGAGGCTCCACACCTTCAGCGCGTCGCGCGAGCGCATCACCACGGAGATTGCGACGATGCGGTGCTGCTCGTGCGATAGGAATTCGCTTCCGGTATCTTGGCGGCGCTTCGTGAACATGATCTGCGCCACTTGCTCGTCGGATAATCCCTGCAGACCATAGAGGCGCCTACCCAGGTCCGTGTCGGGTACCGTCTCGATGTCGAACACCAAGGTATTCACGAGGTGCTCAAGGTGAGCGGCGCATGAGCACCGCGACCGCCACGACCAGTCCCGCTTCGTCGGTCAATGTCACGTGGCCTTCGCCTATCCCCAAAGCCTCTCGCACCTTGGCGCCCCGCGGCGAGTACACGACCTCGGGCCTGCCCCAGGAGTTCTGCACCACTCCTACGTCGCGGATCCAGACGCCGTGCGCGAATCCGGTGCCCATGCCCTTGACGATTGCTTCCTTGGCCGCAAAGCGCATGGCGATGAATCGTACCGGGCGCGCCGTACGCTCGAACTGCACGCGCTCTTGCGGCATCAACAAATGCGAAAGAAAGCGTTCGCCGTAACTCGCATAGACTCGCTCGATGCGATCGACCTTGAGCACGTCGATGCCGATCCCGTAAATCATCGCGCCGCGCGCATCAACTCTTTCATATCGCGCACCGCTTTCGCCAAGCCGTCCACGATCGCTCGCGCTACGATCGCGTGGCCGATGTTGAGCTCGACGATTTCCGGGATTGCGGCGATCGGCTCGACGTTGTGGTAGTTGAGGCCATGCCCTGCGTTCACCACCAGGCCGAGGCGCGCGGCAAATTTCGCGGCGGCGCATAGCCGTTCGAATTCTCGGGCGCGGGCCGCGCCCGTGGAGTCGGAATACGTGCCGGTGTGGAGCTCGATCACCGGAGCGCCCACGCGTTGCGCGGCCTCGATTTGTTCCGGGTCCGGATCGATGAACAGGGAGACTCGGATCCCCGATTTGCCCAGCGCCTGCACCGCGTCGCCGATCCGAGCGCTTTGTCCGACGACGTTCAAGCCTCCCTCGGTGGTGACTTCCTGGCGCGATTCAGGGACCAAACAACAATCCTGCGGCAAGATTTTCTGCGCGATTCCAATCATCTCCTCGGTTACCGCCATTTCGAGGTTCATTCGAGTTTGCAAGGCCCCGCGCATCGCTGTCACATCCCGATCCTGGATGTGCCTGCGATCTTCGCGCAGGTGTAGGGTGATGCTGTCGGCACCCGCCTCCTCGGCCACCAGCGCCGCGTACAGGGGGTCGGGATAGCGCGCGCGGCGGGCCTGGCGCAAGGTCGCCACGTGATCGATGTTCACGCCGAGGGCGATCGCCGAATGCAGCACGCCGTCGCTCACGAGCGTGTTCCCTCGCGATGGCGCAAGGCGAGCGCGACCTCGCGCGATTTCAACGCGCGGCCGTCGAGGCAGGCGTCGATGGCCGCGCGCAGCAGGCGCTTGGCATCGCGGAGCGAGCGCGGGTCGCCGAAGCTCTCCGCCTGCAGATCGGCCAGGGATTGGCCGTAAACCGCACCGGGCGCCTCGGCCACGCAGAGCTCCGGCCCGCTTTGGAGAGCGAACCGGTAGTATCCATCCTGTACGATCGGAACTCCGTCGCCGGTCCTCGCGAGCTCCAAACCATAACCCAGGTCGTTCAATAGGCGTTTTTCGAAACGGCGCAGCGTGGCTTCCTCGACTTCCCCGTCGCACAGCGACTGCACGCAGGCGGCGTACGAGGAAAAAATTTCCGGGTGCGGATCCCAGCGCTCCGTGAGCTTCAACAGCAGTTCGTTCAAATAGAATCCGCTCATGAGACGATTCGGCGCAAGGCTGGTCGCCACACCGTCGATCTCCGCGGTCACCAATTGACAGGCTTCTCCCTTGCCTGACCAGGACACGAGCATGCGCTGAAAGGGCCGCAGCACGCCTCGCAAATTGGATTTGGGCCCGTTGGCACCGCGCGCGAACAATGTGAGGCGCCCGTAATCGCCGGTGAACACCTCCACGATGCGGCTGGTGTCACGATAGGCGTATTGGTGCAAAACGTAGGCTGGCGCCAGCCATACGCGCCGCATGCTCTTCACAACGTATCGTACCCAAACTGGCGCAGCGCCGATTCGCTGTCGGCCCAGTTTTCCTTGACCTTGACCCACAGTTCCAGGTGCACGGAACGCTGCCACAAATCATTGAGTTCAATGCGGGCAAGCCGGCCGATTTCCTTCAACCGCTCGCCGCCCTGACCGATCACGATGGCCTTCTGCCCGGCGCGCTCGACCCAAATGACCGCGTTGATCATGATGCGATTGCGCTCCTCCGCAAAGCGCTCGATTTGCACATTGATGCCATAGGGCAATTCCTCGCGCAGCTTCAACGTCAGCTTCTCACGCACGATCTCGGCCGCGTGGAACGGCTCATCGCGGTCGGTGACGACATCGGGCGCGAACAACGGCGGGGAAACCGGCAGCCGTGACCCGACGAGATCGACCAGGCGATCAAGATTATCAGACTCGAGCGCCGATATCGGAATGATCTCCGATGCCGGGACGCGCTGCGTCATATCCTCGAGAAAGGGCAGCAGCTGCTCCTTGGGGAACAGGCGGTCGATTTTATTGACGACCAGGAACAACGGCTGCTTCAAGCCGCGTACGCGGTCCCAGACCCACATGTCCTCATCGGTGAACCGCATGGCCTCGATCACGAATACGATGACGTCCGCATCCTGCGAGGACGAAATAGCCACGCGGTTCATGTACTGATTCATCACGCGGCGCGTCGATTCATGCAGTCCGGGCGTATCCACCAATACCAGCTGAGCGTCGGGGCGATTGACTACGCCCAGGATCCGGTGCCGCGTGGTTTGCGGCTTGGCGCTGACGATCGACACCTTGCGGCCCACCAGGGCATTGACCAGGGTCGATTTGCCGACATTCGGCCGGCCGACGATGGCGACGTGCCCGGCGCGAAATACGGCACCGCTCATTGCGGCCTCCGCATTTCGGCCGGCAGCAGCTCCAGCAATTTCGCGGCCGCCAATTGCTCGGCGCGCCGGCGGCTGCCGCCCTCGCCCACTGCGGCCAGTTCGAACACCGGGACCGCCGCTCTGACGGTGAATGACTGCGCGTGCGGATCGCCCGCCACCGCCGTCAAGGTGTAAACCGGCAGAGCGAGTCCGTGCGCCTGCAGCGCTTCCTGCAGCCGCGTCTTCGGGTCCTTCAACATGTCGGCACCGGGCAATTCCGCCATCCGCCGGCCGATGATGCGCGCTACCACCGCCGCCGCCGCGTCGAACCCCGAATCCAGGAAAATCGCGCCGAGCAGAGCCTCCAATGCATCCGCCAATATCGAAGCACGGCGAAAACCGCCGCTTTTCAACTCACCCGACCCCAAGCGCAGATGCTTGCCCAAACCGAGTTGGGCCGCAATTTGCCCCAAGGCTTCGCCGTTGACGAGCGTCGCCCGCAACCGCGACAGGGCACCCTCATCCGCCTGCGGATGCGCGTCGTACAGCAGGCGCGCCACGCTGCAATTGAGAATCGCGTCGCCCAGGAATTCCAGGCGCTCATTGTGTTCGGCGCCGGCGCTGCGGTGAGTCACGGCCGCGTAGCACAGCGCCGGTTCCAAGAAGACATGGCCGAGGGATTGCTCTGCCCAGGCCAGGAGCTCATCCGATTTATCCAACGAGTTCACCGCACCTTCACGGTTTTGTCGAAGTGTACTGCGAGCGATACATTCGCGAGATAGGGTTCCGAATCGTCGTAGACGATATGCAGCGATACTCCACCGTCGTCCTTCGTGATCTCGACGTCCTTGTAGTCGACCGCGCTGATGGTCGAAATTTCCCAATGCCTCTCCAACGAGTTCCTGATCGAACCAATATCGGGAGCTTCGCCTTTGGCCTCCGACGCTACGGCCTGCAAGGTGTGCACGATGTTCATGTAGTTCAGATATACGGGGACGAGACGAATGCCCGCATACACGATGACACCCGCCATCGCGAGAATGCAGAGCAAACCAATGAATGTCATACCTTGCTGACGCTGCCGCAGACCGTGTTTCATCGCCTGGCCTCCCTAAATTGGCTCCTATTGAATCGCATTCCCCACTCGCCGCCAGAGAGGTCCGTCACGAGTATCGAGATTAAGCCAGATTCGCACCGCTTTACCCACCAGATTACGCTCCGGCACGAACCCTGGGGCGTCGTTATCGTCCTGGAAACGGCTGTCCTTGCTGTTGTTGCGATTGTCGCCCATGAAGAAATAGTGCTTCGGGGGCACGACCCACTCGCCCGTCTTGACGCCCCCGTTGGCGAACATGATCAGATGGCGCTTTGCGCCCAACTGCTCGAACGCCGTGGGGGCCCCCGCGTAATTTCCCAAGTCTTGTTTCGGGCCGGCGTAGGCCGGTCCGGGCTGCTGCGGCATCGGCTTGCCGTTGACATACAGCTGATTGTTCTCGTCCACTCTGATGCGGTCTCCCGGCAGTCCAACCAGGCGTTTGATGTAGTTGATTTTCGGATTGGGCGGCAGGCGAAACACGATCACGTCGCCTCGTTGGGGAGTGCCCGTGGGAACCAGCAGCGTATTCGAAACCGGGAGGCGCAGGCCGTAGGAATACTTGCTCACGAAGATGAAGTCGCCGTCGAACAAGGTGGGCATCATGGAGTCGGACGGTATCCGAAACGGCTCGAACAGAAACGAGCGGATCACCAGCACGAGGATGATGACCGGGAAGAACGAGCGCGCGTATTCGACCGCGATCGGCTCGCGCACTCGCTCCGGCGGGGTGCCCGCAGAGGCGGCGCGCTGCTTGCGGGGGCGCGCGAAGAACACCTGATCCAGCAGCCAAATGCCGCCGGAAATGGCGCCGACCACCACGAGCATGAGACTGAAGTCGACAGCCTCATAGCGGAACAGCCGCCACAGCATGGCCAGCGACAGGCCCACCAGCGCGTAGCCGGCCATTTTCGGCAAGGCGGGCTCTTCCGCGCTCACTGCGCCTGGATCGCGTTTCGGCCTGAAGAACCAGCCGTCAACCAAAATCACCAGTACGCAAGCGACGCCCACGCACAGGAGACCTATGAAAACGCTATCGCCATCATTCACGAAATACTCCCAATAAAAAGCTGCGCCGCGCTCGCGGCTCCCGGTTTCAACTCGGCTTCTTTCCGACCTGCAAGACCGCCAAAAAGGCCTCCTGCGGAATTTCGACCTGGCCGACCTGCTTCATGCGCTTCTTGCCGGCCTTCTGCTTCTCGAGCAGCTTGCGCTTGCGCGTGATGTCGCCGCCGTAGCACTTGGCCAGGACGTTCTTGCGCATTGCCTTGACACTGGCGCGCGCGATGATATGGCTGCCGATCGCCGCCTGGACCGCGATGTCGAACATCTGCCGTGGAATGAGCTCCTGCATCTTGTCGACCAGTTCTCGGCCGCGGGTGTAGGAATTGTCGCGATGGACGATGAGCGACAGCGCGTCGACCGGCTCGCCGTTGATCAGCACGTCGAGCTTGACCAGCGGCGCCACCTGAAAGTGGCTGAACTCGTAGTCGAACGAGGCATAACCGCGGCTCGCGGATTTGAGCCGATCGAAGAAATCGAGCACGACCTCGGCCAGAGGCAGCTCGTATTGCAGCGACACTTGGCTGCCGAGGAACAGCATCTTTTTCTGCACGCCGCGCTTCTCGCTGCATAGGCTCAAGACCGCGCCCACGTGGTCCGGCGGCACCAGGATATTGGCGGTGATGATGGGCTCGCGCAGCTCCGAGATGCGATCCTGAGGCGGCAACTTCGTTGGGTTGTCGACATTGACGACCGACCCGTCCGTGAGCAGCACCTCATAAATCACGGTCGGCGCGCTGGTGATCAAGCGCAGGTCGTACTCACGCTCCAGCCGTTCCTGCACGATATCCATGTGCAGCAAGCCCAAGAAGCCGCAGCGAAATCCAAAACCCAACGCCGTCGATACCTCGGGCTCGAAATGCAGCGCCGAATCGTTGAGCTTGAGCTTCTTGAGTGCCTCGCGGAATTGCTCGTAGTCGTCCGAACTCACGGGGAACAACCCCGCGAAGACCCGCGGCTGCACTTGCTTGAAGCCCTCCAACGGGGCCGCGGCGGGGTTGCCGTCCAGGGTGATGGTGTCGCCCACCGGCGCCCCGTCGATTTCCTTGATGCCGGCGATGACGAATCCGACCTCGCCGGTGTTCAAGGACTCGCGGGTCACGGGTTTGGGCGTGAAACGCCCGAGCTTATCGACTTGGTGACTGCGTCCCGTCGACATGACCCGGATCTTGGCTCCCGTGTGCAGTGCACCATTCATGACCCGGACCAGCGATACCACGCCGACATAGTTGTCGAACCATGAGTCGATGATCAATGCCTGCAGAGGGCCGTCCGGGTCGCCCTTCGGGGGCGGTATGCGTTTGATCAATTGCTCGAGCAGTTCAGGGACCCCGAGCCCCGTCTTGGCGCTGACCAATGCGGCATCCTCGGCCGGAATCCCGATGATTTCTTCGATTTCATGGATGACTTTGGCCGGGTCGGCCGAGGGCAAATCGATCTTGTTGATGACCGGCAGCACTTCGAGCCCCTGCTCGAGCGCCGTATAGCAGTTGGCGACGCTCTGCGCCTCGACCCCCTGGGCGGCATCGACCACCAATAGCGCGCCCTCGCAGGCCGCCAGCGACCGCGATACCTCATAGGAGAAATCGACGTGGCCCGGCGTGTCGATGAAATTCAGCTGGTACAGCTCGCCGGTGATGGATGTGAACGCGAGCGTGACGCTCTGCGCCTTGATGGTGATTCCCCGTTCACGCTCCAGATCCATCGAGTCGAGCACTTGGGCCTGCATCTCGCGGGCGTCGAGGCCGCCGCATTCCTGAATGAACCGGTCAGCCAGAGTCGATTTGCCGTGATCAACATGAGCAATGATGGAAAAGTTGCGGATATTCTTCATCTACGCCTGGGTCTGGACAAACCATCGATTATACCGGTCGGCGATGATGTGCGAGGGTCTTATGTACCTCCTCCAGGTCCAAGCGCCCGTGGCACACCAATTCACCGGCGAACAGCAGTACCGGGATCTTATGGCCATAGCGCGTTTTTGCCTTAACGTCGGCATCGACGTCGAGCACGTCGATGGCGAAGGTTTGCACCTCGGGCAAAGCGGCGAGCTCGCTCAGCATCTCTTCGCAAAGCCCGCACCCGGGGCGCGAGTAGAGCAGGAAGCGCGGCGCCGGGTCCTCGGACAGAGCTCAAGCTCCTAGTGGTGCGGGAGTTCGGGGCCGTTGGAGAGTTTGACCGAGTGGGCGATGAACTCCACCGTCTGGGCGGGCACCTCGCCGACCGCAGTGACCTGGTGGCCCTGCACGACGGTGGAAAAGGCGAACCCCGAACCCACTCGTGCGAGCCCTTGCATCGGCGGCTCCGCCGGCGCGCTGGCGGTTGCGTCGGCTCCCTGCGCACCGTTCTGCTGCGCTTCGACGAATACCGAGACGGTCGCCAGTCCGTCCGAGTACACCAGATGACTCGCGGGAACGCTGGCTCCGCCGATCGTCTGGGCGCCGGCAACGGTCAAATGGAATCCCGGCGGCAGCTCGCTGGCACGGTAGGCGGAGAGCGCCGGCGAGGCACTATCGTGCGAGGGTCCCTGACGCACCCAGCGCATGCCCTCGGTGCGCACGGCGGGTGCGAGCTCGCTGTCCGGTATGTTCTCCGGCATGTCGAGCCGCGCAAAAAAGATCTGTTCGATCACCTGCCCACGCGAATCGCAGAGCTGCGTCTTGAGCGGCATTGCGGTCTTTTCATCGAGCCAGAGCCGATAGCCGAACCGAAACTGATCCTTGGGATTCACGGCGATGACTCGCGCCGCGCGGCCGAGAATGCGCGACGCAGGCAACGACTCGATGCGATAGAACTCATTCACATCCGCACCGAACTCCGGCAGCGATCCCAAGAAAGGACCGTTATCCGGCCGCGGCTCGACCAGCACCGTATGCTGGTCGGGCAAATAGCACGTCAATTCATCGTTGTTTCGCACGAACTCCCGGCCGGAGCCGTCCAACGACTGCAACCGCTCCGTCACTCGGCCCGCGCGGACCCGGTGCACGATGCGCATGGTCTCGACGCGCCCCTCGCTCAAGTGAAAGAACGTGCCGTCGTAGTTGCGCGTGGCCAAGGCATGATTCATTTTCTGAAGCCAATCGCGCGGGTCATCGGCGCTGCGGGAACGCTGCGGCAGCAGGGTGGCGAGGGCGCCCATCACGGCACAGGAAACGAGCCAGTTGGCTCGATTGCGCGCAGCCCCCGTCATGGAGCAACGTGCGCCGCCGCTTCGGTCACTTGAGGCTGTTGCTGCTCGTCGGCCTCGATGAGTAAGTCCGCCAACACTCCGCGCTGAGCGAGACCGGAGGAATATCTGCTGTGCGCGAGCATGTAGTGCGTCAGCCTCGCAGCCGGCATGACCGTCGAGGGCGGAACGGTATAGGAGATAGCCTCGCGGGAGGCTTGACCGGCGACGCCGCTTGCGGCAAGGACCGCGTTTCGAGCCGGCGGCGCGCTTTGCGCCGTAACGGCGAGAACCGGCCTCAACGCCGGAGCGTCGGCGCGCTGATGGAAGCCGACCACCGCAACGGCCGCCACACCGGCCGCCACTGCGGCGCCCGCGAATGGCCGCCACCATCGGGGGGCGCGGTGCTCGGGGAGGTGCCCAGTGACGGTGATGGGCTCGCCATCGATGGCCAGGTTGACGCGCCCGGCGAACCTCTTCGTCAGGAGGCTGACGCTCCCGCCGCGGATGGCCTCGCCGATCAGGGCGTAGCGGCCGAAGCTCTCGCGCAGCTCCCCGTCGCGGGTGAGGCGCTTCAGCAGCAGTTCCGTTTCCGAGCCGGGCAATTCGCCGTCGAGGAATGCCGATACCTGTTCACGAATTTGTTCGCTCATGTGTCCTCAGGCCGACCAAGGCCGCCGTCGAATATGGGTCGCAATTTCTTGTCGATCGCCTCTCGCGCGCGAAAGATCCTCGAGCGCACGGTACCTACCGGGCAATCCATGGTTTGCGCGATGTCTTCATAACTTAATCCTTCCAACTCCCGAAGCACGATCGCGGTTCGCAGGTCTTCCGGCAAATTCTCGATTGCCCGATTCACGGTATCGCGTATCTCGTCGGTCAGGAGCAAGCCTTCCGGGGTCTCGGCCTCGGCCAACCGGGCATGCAGGTCGTATTGTTCGGGGTCCTGAAGGTCGAGATCGTAATCCATGGGCCGGCGTTTCGTGGCAACCAGGGCGTTCTTTGCGGTGTTGATCGCGATTCTATACAGCCACGTGTAGAACGCGCTATCGCCTCGAAACGACTGCAGCGCACGGAAAGCTTTCACAAAAGCCTCCTGTGCGATGTCTTCAGCCTCGGTTGCATCGTGCACGTAACGCATGATCAGCTTCAGCACCTTGTGCTGGTATCGCAGGACCAACAAATCGAACGCCGCGCGCTCGCCGCGCTGGACTCTCTCGACCAGTTTGAGATCACTCTCCTCGACACTCATGCGTGATCCCAAACCGGCGGGCGCACGACCCAGCCTGTCGCGATAGACCGACCTGCGGGAGAAAAGTTCGACGGTTCCCGGACGAAATCGGTATTAAACGTGACTTGGCGCACAGGAGGGGATTCTAGCAGCGGCACGGCGCCTGATTATCGATCAGCCGGGGAGATTGCCGTAATCCGCTCGATCAGGGTCGCAAAGCGCGGCGGCGGCGGCTGCGACCCTAGGCAGTAGGCATAAAGCAGAGTGTCTTGGGTATCCAATAGCTCCTTGAACGACTCCCGCTCCGAGTTCGATGCGCTGCAGAAGCGCTCGTCGACATAACGCGTCAGCAAAACATCCAGCTCTTTCATGCCGCGGCGGCAACGCCAGCGCAGCTTCCCGAATTCCTTGGGATCGGCGGCCGGGTCCATCAATGGCGGCGATGAGTCATCATTTGCTTGATTTCGGCGATGGCCTTGGCGGGGTTGAGATCCTTCGGGCATGCCTCGGTGCAGTTCATTATGGTATGGCAACGGTACAGCCGAAATGGATCCTCGAGGTAATCCAGCCGCTCGCCGGCCGCCTCATCGCGGCTGTCGACGATCCACCGGTAGGCTGCGAGGAGTGCGGCCGGCCCCAAATACCGATCGCTGTTCCACCAGTAACTCGGGCAGCTCGTCGAGCAGCAGGCGCACAGAATGCACGCCGAGGGCCGATCCACTTTCTCCTGGTCCTCCTTCGACTGCAGGCGCTCGGTATCGGGAGGCGCGGGCGTACGCGTCTGCAGCCACGGCTTGATCGACGCGTACTGGGCGTAGAAGTCCGTCAAATCGGGGATCAAATCCTTGATGACCGGCATGTGCGGCAACGGATAGATCCTGACATCGCGCTTGACATCGGCACACGCGCTGACGCAGGCCAGGGCGTTCTTGCCGTCGATATTCATGGCGCACGAGCCGCATATCCCCTCGCGGCACGAGCGCCGGAAGCTCAGCGTGGAATCGATCTCGTTCTTGATCTTGATCAGAGCATCCAACACCATGGGTCCGCAAGCGTCCATGTCGATCTCGTAGGTATCGAGCCGCGGATTCTCCGCCGAATCGGGGTCGAAACGATAGATCTTGAAGACACGGACATTCTTGGCGCCCGCCGGCGCCTTGAATACCCGCCCGTCCTTGCGTACTTTGGAATTCGGGGGAAGCGAGAATTCGGCCATCAATTGCTCCTGATCGTCCCTGGACTCAGTAAGTCCGCGCTTTGGGTGGTATCGATTCGACGTCGTCGGTCAAGGTGTTCAGATGGACCGGCCGATAATCGAATCGCGTGGCACCCGAGGCCGAAACCCAGCACAGGGTGTGCTTGAGCCAGTTCTGGTCGTCTCGACTCGGAAAATCCTCGCGTGCCTGCGCACCGCGGCTCTCCTGCCGATTCGCCGCCGAATGCATGGTCGCCACGGCTTGTCCCAGAAGATTGTCGAGCTCCAACGTCTCGATCAGGTCGGTGTTCCACACCAGCGAACGATCCGTGACCTGGACGTCGGCGAAGGACTCGAATACCGCGGCGAGCCTGCGCTTGCCGTCATCCAAGGAATCGCCGGTGCGAAATACCGCGGCGTCGCTCTGCATGACGCGCTGCATGGCCAAACGGATGTCGGCCGTGCGCCGCGCGCCCTTGGCATGCCGGAATCGATCCAATCGAGCGAGCGAAGCGTCGCCGGCGTCGGCCTTGAATGCGCGGTGCGCCGAACCGGGTTTCACGACCCGCGCACAGTGGCTGGCCGCTTCACGGCCGAATACGACCAAATCGAGCAGCGAATTGGATCCCAACCGGTTCGCGCCGTGCACCGAGACGCACGCCGCCTCGCCCACCGCCATGAGTCCCGGGACGATGGTCTCGTTTCCACTTACGCGGGTGATCGCTTCGCCGTGCACATTGCAGGGAATGCCCCCCATGTTGTAGTGCACCGTGGGCAACACCGGTATCGGCTCTTTATTGACGTCCACGCCGGCGAAAATCCTGGCGGTCTCCGCAATGCCGGGCAATCGTTCCTTGATTACCGCGGGGCCCAGATGCTCCAAATGCAGATCGATGTGATCTTTCAGCGGTCCGACACCGCGTCCCTCGCGAATCTCGAGAGTCATCGCACGGCTGACGACGTCGCGAGACGCCAAATCCTTTGCGTTTGGCGCGTAGCGCTCCATGAACCGCTCTCCGAGGGCGTTCGTCAAATATCCGCCTTCGCCGCGCGCACCTTCGGTGATCAAGCACCCGGCCGCGTAGATGCCTGTCGGATGAAATTGCACGAATTCCATGTCCTGCAACGGCAAGCCCGCACGCAGCGCCATGCCGCCGCCGTCCCCGGTACAGGTGTGCGCGGAGGTGCAGGAAAACCATGCCCGGCCGTAGCCGCCGGTCGCCAGAATGACCATGTGCGCGCGGAATCGGTGCAGGGTGCCATCGGACATGTCGAGCGCGATGACGCCGCGGCATTCGCCGTTTTCCATGATGAGATCGAGAGCGAAGTACTCGATGAAGAAGTTCGCTTCGTGCTTGAGTGATTGCTGGTACAACGTGTGGAGCATGGCGTGACCGGTGCGATCGGCCGCGGCACAGGTGCGCTGCGCGATCCCCTTGCCATAGTGCGTGGTCATGCCGCCGAATGGACGCTGGTAAATGCGGCCGTCGTCGGTGCGCGAAAACGGCACGCCATAGTGTTCGAGTTCGATGACCGCCGCCGGCGCTTCCTTGCACATGAACTCGATTGCGTCCTGATCCCCGAGCCAGTCCGAGCCCTTCACGGTATCGTACATGTGCCAGCGCCAATCGTCGGAGCCCATGTTGCCGAGCGCCGCCGAGATTCCGCCCTGCGCCGCGACCGTATGGCTGCGAGTAGGGAATACCTTGGTCAGGCAGGCGGTGGCGAGGCCGGCTTCGGCAAGGCCGAACGTCGCCCGCAAACCCGCGCCTCCGGCGCCGACGACGACCACATCGTAGGTGTGGTCGATCAATTGATAGTCGCTCATAGCTATGATCCGAACGCCACGCGCAAAATCGCAAATACGCCCGCGCCCCCGGCGAGCACATGCAAGAATCGCAGCAACAGCAGCGACAGCAGCTTCATGCCGGCGGAATGCACGTAATCTTCGACCACCACGATGGTTCCGAGGTACGAGTGGTGCGTCAGTACGGCGACCAGCAGCACGCACAGAAAGCCGCTGAAGGGAAACGACAACCACGCCCTCAGGGCGACGTAGTCGAACACGGGCAGCGCGAACAGCGAAAACAGGAACCAAAGCGTCAACGGGATCAGCGCGATGGAGCTCACCCGCTGCGCCCACCAATGATCGGTGCCGTCTTTGGCCGATCCCAATCCCAGCACTCTCCCCAGGGGGCTGCGCAAGCTCATGTCCGGTGCTCCGCCCAGATCAAGATCCATACACAGGCGGTCAAGGCAATCGACCCGAGCACCGCGAACCAACCGCTCGCGTGCCGCGCGGTGCGTTCAAAACCAAATCCCGCATCCCAGAACAGATGGCGTACGCCGTTCAAGAGGTGGTACAGGAAAGCGAAGGTCCACCCGACCAGACCCAAGAGCCCCAACGGGCTCGCAAACACCTTCGCGGCGGCCGCATAGGATTTCTCGCCGCCGGCCAGCGATACCAGCCAATAACACAGGGCGAGGAGTCCCAACGACAGAGCCAAGCCGGTTAGCCGATGCAAGATGGACAAGCTATTGCCGATCTGCCATCGATAGATTTGCAAATGAGGTGCAGTCGGACGGGCGCGGACCGGCATTATCGCTCCTGGGTTAGAAATCGATGCACCGGCCACGAAGCTCCCAATCGCCGAAGCGCGTGGGCTCAGGTCCGTCGCGCCCGCCGATCTCACGTGGAGAGTTCGCGGGCGCGGGCACAGTCGGCGGCACGTATGCGGGCACGTTCGTCGGTTCTTCTTGCTCGAGATCGTCGGGATTCGTCGTCACAGGCGAAAGTTTGCCAGAAAACAGTAGACTATATAACCACGCTTGACCGACGGAATTTGGCGATGACGACCGACGCACCACCCCAATCGGGCCGCCTGCCTCATTTAGGCGCGTTGCGATTCACCGGGCCCGATGCCTTGAGTTTTCTACAGGGCCAGGTATCCAACGACACGCGCCGCCTGGATGAGAGCCAGAGTCTGTTGGCGGCGTACTCGAGCCCGCAAGGGCGCGTACTCGCACTCATGCACCTGCTGCCCCACTCCAGCGGGATTATCGCAATACTGCCGCGCGAACTGCTTTTGCCCACCGCCGAGACGCTGCGCAAGTTCGTGCTGCGTGCCAAAGTGAAGATCGAGGATGCCGCAGAACTGCTGGTCGTTGCAGGGCTGCACGGCGCAGAGCGGCTGGCGTCGGCGGGTATTGCCGTTCCACAATCGAACACCGGCTACCTGGAGAAGGACGGCATCGGCGTCGCGGCCGTCAGCCGGGATCCCAGCCGCTTCTGGGTGATCGGTGGTGCAGAGAAACTGGCGGAGCTTGGACTGATCCGCGACGTCTCTCAGGCAAGTCAGTTCGAACACGACTGGCGCCTCGCGGACATTCGCGCCGGTCTTCCGCAGATATATCTAGCAACGCGCGAGGCCTTCGTCGCCCAAATGCTCAACCTCGATCGTCTGGATGGCATCAGCTTCACCAAGGGCTGCTACACCGGACAGGAGATCATCGCGCGCACCCAACATCTGGGACGCATCAAACGGCGTCTGTATAGGCTGCAATTACCCAACGGTGAATGGCGCATAGGCGAGGCGCTGCGCCTGAGCGACGGCCGAACCGGGCGCCTGGTGGAGGTGGCTAGAAGCGGCGCGGACTTCGAAGCTCTGGCGGTGCTCACCGTGCAAGCGAGCGGAGAATCGCCGGACCCCGGCGAAGCGGCCGCCAGCGCGGCCGTGGCGGCGGCGATCCGGCCGCTCCCTTACGAACTCTGATCGAGCGGGCCGCGAAGCCTAGAGATCGATGACCTCGACCGACTCGGCTCGCAAAGGTTCGCCGAGAAACATGCTCCCCACGCGCGCGAAACGTGCCGCACCGTCGGTCGCCAGCCAGGAGACGGCACCCGCCGCGCCGGCCGTTGCCTTGGCGCCGTCGAGCCGCCGCACGACGGCGCCGGCGGTCGTCGCCGCGGAATCGACGATGCGAACGTGCTGCGGCAGCACCGCGCGGATGGCCGCGGCAAGCGCGGGGAAATGAGTGCATCCCAGCACCAAGGTGTCCGGGGCATCGCGGCTTTGAAAAATGGGATCGAGGTAGCGCCGCGCCACCGCCTCCGCAATAGGCCCTTCGATCCAGCCCTCCTCGGCCATTGAAACGAACAATGAACAAGCTCGGGACGTGACGCGCGCGCCCGGATTCAGGCGATGAATGGCCGTTTGATATGCCGCGCCCCCGATCGTCCCTTCCGTGGCGATCACGGCGATGTGCTGTGATTCGGACGCGGCGACCGCCGCCTCCGCGCCCGGCTCGATGACGCCGATGACCGGCAATGCCGGATGCTGCGCCCGCAAGGCGCCGAGTGCGGACGCGGAGGCGGTGTTGCAGGCCACCACGAGACAACGAATGCCGCGCTGAACCAGCGCCGCCGCGCATTGCATGGAATAGCGCACGACGGTTTCCGCGCTCTTGGTGCCGTAAGGGAGCCGCGCGGTGTCGCCGAGATAAATGAAGTTCTCGGCGGGCATCCTTTCGCGCAACGCGCGCAATACGCTCAGCCCGCCGACGCCCGAGTCGAACACCCCGATCGGCAGATCGGTCAAAACTCGGGCCGCATGTGTGGGAACAGCAAGACGTCGCGAATCGAGGGCGAATTCGTATACAGCATGACGAGCCTGTCCACCCCCAGGCCCAGTCCCGCCGCGGGCGGCATGCCGTACTCGAGCGCGCGCACGTAGTCGGTGTCGTAAAACATGGCTTCCTCATCGCCGGCATCCTTGCGCGCGGCCTGCTCTTTGAAACGCTGTGCCTGATCCTCGGCGTCGTTCAGTTCCGAGAATCCGTTGGCGAGTTCCCGGCCGGCGATGAAGAATTCCCATCGGTCGGTGATGAACGGATCCGCATCATTGAGCCGCGACAACGGCGACACCTCCGCCGGATACGCATAGGCGAACGTCGGCTGCACCAGCGTGTGTTCGCCGGTCCGCTCGAAAATCTCGATCTGCAATTTTCCCGCACCATCGCCCGCTTTGTAGGGAATTTTCATCTGATCGCACACGCGCCGCAAATACGGCGCATCGCGCACGGACATCGGGTCGAGATCGGGGTTGTTCGCCAAAATGATGTCCTCGATGCTCATGCGTGCGAAATTCTTCGATAGATCTATCTCGGTGCCTTGATAGTTGAGCTTGCGCGACCCCAGCAAGGTGTCGGCGAGTCCCTGAAACAGTGTTTCGATCATTTCCATGAGATCGTTGTAGTCGGCATACGCCTGATACAGCTCGAGCATCGTGAATTCGGGGTTGTGCTGCGTCGACACCCCCTCATTGCGGAAATTTCTGTTGATCTCGTACACGCGCTCGAAACCGCCGACGGTCAGCCGCTTCAAATACAGCTCGGGTGCGATGCGTAAATACATATCCGCATCGAGAGCGTTGTGATGGGTCTTGAACGGACGCGCTGCCGCACCACCGGGGATGGGGTGAAGCATCGGCGTTTCAACCTCCAGGAATCCGCGCGCATCGAGGAACGCGCGCAGGTAACGCACGATTCGCGACCGCGTTTCAAACACCCGCCGGCTATCCTCGTTCATGATCAAATCGACATAGCGCCGCCGATAACGCAATTCCGTGTCGGCGATCCCGTGCCACTTGTCGGGCAATGGCCGCAGCGACTTGGTCAGCAACACCAAGCGCTGGGCCCTCACCGACAACTCGCCGGTCTTGGTGCGGAACAAGGTGCCCTCGGCGCCGATCACATCGCCGACATCCCAGGCTTTGAAATCATCATAGACCTCGCCGAGGGCTTGCTGCTGCAGGAACACTTGAATCGCGCCGCTCGAATCCTCGAGCTTCGCAAAGCTTGCTTTGCCCAGCACCCGCTTGGCCCGCATCCGGCCCGCCACGCGCACGCGGATGGCTGCGGCGTCCAGCGCCTCGGCGCTCCTTTCGCCGTAAGTCGTCAAAACATCCGCGGCTAACGCGTCGCGGCGAAAGTCGTTCGGAAAGGCGTTGCCGCGCTCGCGCAATTTCGCAAGTTTCGCGCGCCGCTCGGCGATCAAATGGTTCTCTTCGTTGTCGCTCATTGTCGCTCGCTCATCTGTCGCTGCTCAAAGACCCTGCTTCAGGCTGGCCTGCATGAATTCATCGAGCGCCCCGTCGAGCACGGCAGTGGTGTTGCCGATTTCCACGCCGGTGCGCAGATCCTTGATGCGCGACTGATCCAGCACGTAGCTGCGAATTTGATTGCCCCAGCTCACGTCGGATTTGGAATCTTCGAGAACCTTTGCCGCCGCATTGCGCTTGTTGAACTCGAGTTCGTAGAGCTTGGCTTTGAGCATTTTCATCGCGGTCGACCGATTCTTGTGCTGACTGCGCTCGCCTTGGCAGGCCACGACGATGCCGCTCGGCGCATGCGTGATGCGCACCGCGGATTCGGTCTTATTGACGTGCTGCCCGCCCGCTCCGCTCGAGCGGTACACATCGACGCGCAAGTCCGCCGGATTTATCTCGATGTCGATGTCGTCGTCGACCTCCGGCGATACGAAAACGGAAGCAAACGAGGTGTGGCGCCGATTGCCTGAATCGAACGGCGACTTGCGCACCAGTCGATGCACGCCCGTCTCGGTGCGCAGCCAGCCGTAGGCGTAGTCGCCGATCATGCTGACGGTGGCGCCCTTGATGCCGGCGACTTCGCCGTCGCTCTGATCGATGATCTCAGCCTTGAAGCCATGCGCGTCAGCCCATTTCAAATACATGCGCAGCAGCATGGCAGCCCAGTCCTGAGCTTCGGTGCCGCCGGCCCCGGCTTGAATGTCGAGAAACGCATTGTGCGAGTCCATCTTGCCGGGAAACATGCGCTGAAATTCGAGTTTTTCGACCTCGAGGCGCAACCGGTCGACGTCAGCCTCGACTTCCTGGGCCGCCCGTTCGTCCGCCTCCTCGGCGGCCAGTTCCAGCAGTTCCCCCGCATCGCTCAAGCCAAGCTTCAGGCGATCCAGGCCGCCAACGACCTGCTCGAGCTTGGCGCGTTCCTTGCCCAGTTCCTGGGCGCGGTCCGGGTTATCCCAGATACCGGGCTGCTCGAGCTCGCGCTCTACCTCCTGCAGCCGCTCATGCTGGTTGTCGTAATCAAAGATACCTCCTCAGAGAGTCGGTGCGCTCCTCGAGATCTTTGATGAATCGCTTGATTTGGTTGAGTTCCATGTTTGTGAAGCGTAGCACACAAGCGCCGCGGCTCCAGGTCGAACCGAGAAATATGTCCAATGATGGAGCGTCGGCAGTCCATGCGAGATCAACTGCACAGTTTTGCCAGCTATTTCCGATATTTAGCGCCGTAAAGGGCAAGATGCAGCGTAGCTTTGAAATTGTACCGCAAGCACATGGAACTACAGCGTTCAGCCTCGAAACTGGCGGCGGCCCGTGCACGCGCCGCGTCGATATTTCCGTTGGGAATTACGGCTCGTCTGAGCATATCTCTCATTGCAGTCGCGGTACTTGGCGCCGCCGCGAACATGCTCGCGCACGAAAGCGTATTCGTCATCCGCATGAACACGCCTGCCCTCATTCCGGTAACGCCGAACATCTCGGTTTCCCCGCCGCAAGCCGAGCGGCCGGCCACGGTAAATTCTTCTCCGCCCGCTCGAAGGAACCTCGACGCGCTGACGCGGTCGGTCGAAGGCTACGCGCGCGCGGCTCAATTGCGCGCCGCGGTCAACTCGTCTGCCAACGACGCGGCATGCCTCGCCGCCGCGGGCGCATTGCGCAGCGCTTCTCAGGAGTACAACGTACAAGCGGCCTCGGTCGGGCGGCTTGCGGCGGAGTACCTCAATCGCGGACAAGCGTTGATAGACGTAGCGGATCAGCGCCGCTCGGCGCGCGCCGAGCACTCCCGGCGGTCGCAAGCGATAGACGAGAGAATGCAGCAATCGCTAGATCGTGCTTGGAAAATATTCGGGCGGGTCATGGCCCGCCAATCGCTGCTGCAATTGCGAAACTCTCTCGATGCGATCCGCAGGCGCTCGGAGAACATAGTCTCCGGCGATGCAGTCAGCTCCGAGGACCTCGAGCTCCTGACGGCCGGCGAAAATGCGTTTGCGGCGAGCTTCGAGGCCCATCGCAAGAGCCTCGAGAGATCCGATGGCGCAGATTGGGTCAGGGCCGTTCGTGAGGACTTCGATTCGCTGGTCGCGCTGCGCAACTCGCTGTACGCGCTCAACGTTCAATATGACGACGACGTCCAGCGATTCTCCGCCGCGCGCACATCGCTTTCCGCCGCAATCGCGGCCGCTGCCGAGCCCCCGCACGCCGCACTCGATGCGCGTTTGGGCCCGCTCGACGCGCTCCCGATACCTGCGGCGGCGGCGCCGCCCGCCGTGTCCACGGTCGCCGCGTCCACCGCCGCCGCATCCTCGGTCGCCGCGTCCACGGTCGCCGCATCCACCGAAGACACCGCGCCGGAGGAGCAGAGCACGCCAAGGGAATCAGATCGCAAAACCCGCACTCTCATGGCGATGGTCACAGCCGCCGTGATTCTGTTCACTACGGCGATCTCCATCGCGACCGTGCGCAGCGTCATGGCGCCGGTACGCCGCATATTGAAGGCCACGACTCGGCTCGCGCGCGGCGATATGGGGGTGCAGGTGTCGCGCGGCGGAATCAGGGAGCTCGATACACTGGCGGGCGCCTTCAACGAGATGGCGGCGAGATTGGCGGCAGCGCAGGCTCTCAGCCGATGCCAACAGGAAAGCCTCGAGGCGACGGTCCTGGAGCGGACTCGCGAGCTGCGGCAGCTCGCGCAGCAAGATCCCTTGACCTCGCTGCCGAATCGGCGGCATTTGTCCACATTGCTGAGCACGGCGATCGACGAAGCGGGCCGAAATGGGCGCCGCGTCGGCGTTTACTTTCTCGATATCGACAACTTCAAGAACTTCAACGACAGCTTGGGGCACGTATTCGGCGACCGCGTTCTCATGAGCGTGGCCAACCGGCTCGAAGAAATCGCGGATGGCCTGGGATTCGTCGCCCGCCTGGGCGGGGACGAATTTACTTTCGTCTACGAGGGCGCAAGATCCGTTGAAGCCATCCAGGCCACGGGATGGAATCTCGTCCACGCGTTCCAGAAGCTGGTCTCGGTCGATGATCGTGAACTCAGCATCAGCCTGAGCGTCGGCGCAAGCATATTTCCCGATCATGGGCGGGACGCGGAGGTGCTCTTGCGTGCGGCGGATTCGGCCTTGTTCCGTGCCAAGGAATTGGGCCGCAGCCAACTCGCCTTGTTCACGCCCGAGCTCACGGAAACCGCCGCGGCTCGGTTCACGATCGAGCAGGGGTTGCGGCGGGCGATCGAAGCTTCGGAATTTGAACTCGCATACCAACCTGAAATCAACGTGGCAACCTCGGAGATGGGTCTCGTCGAAGCGCTTCTGCGATGGCGGATGCCTGACGGGCGCTTGGCGAAGCCGGGGGAATTTCTGGCGGTGGCCGAGCAATCCGGTCTCATTTCGGAAATCAACACCTGGGTTCTGCGCACCGCCGTCGAGGACGCCTCGCGCTGGTACCATGGCGGCTGGCCGCAAGCGCGCGTCGCAGTCAACATATCCCCGCGCCAGCTGCTCGATCAGCGGTTCGTCGATCGAATCCTGGCCCTGTTGGCCGAGTATCGTCTGCCCGCGAACTGCATGGAACTCGAATTGACCGAGACGGTATTGCAGACGGGATCGGCCACCATCGCGGCGCTACGCGTCTTGCAATCGCACGGATTTGGAATTGCGCTCGACGATTTCGGCACCGGATACTCCTCTCTCACTTCATTGGAGCAGTTGCCGCTTTCCCGGATCAAGCTGGATCGCAGCTTGGTCGCGAGCATCGACACGAGCGCGCGGTCGGCCGCAATTGCCCGCACCATCATCGATTTGTGCGGAAGCCTGGGGCTGCAAGTGACGGCCGAAGGAATCGAGCGGCCGCAACAGTTCGGTTGGCTGTCGGGCAACCGCTCGATGTTCGTACAGGGGTATTTATTCTCCGACGCGGTTCCCTTTGCAGAGGTCTTGCGGGTCAAGGCCGCTCTCCCGAATAAGATTCAGGATCTCCTCTTATCGCTGCCCGCGGCCGCCCACCCCCGCATGCCGCAACCGGTCCTGGTGAAGAGTGCCGTGAACCGGTAGTTGCACAGGTGGTTGCCTACGGGGCCCGGTATACCTGCCAGGAAAAACCGGCGTTTATGACCCGCGGCGACCAGATCCTTTCTGCCATCGCGGACACGCCCGTCGCGGGGCTCGAAGTCAAGTCGATGCAGCAATTATTGGATTCATTGGTGATGTTGGAAGCGTCGAGCCACAACGAAAGAAGCCCATGCCGCAGCGGCACCGAGGTGGCGAATCGCAGGTCGGCACTGAAGTAGTCTCCCCACCGCGCGGAGTTTCGCGTGCCGACCGCCAGCGCCGGCGGCACGCCGGGTGCGCCCGCGACCAGCGCCGCCGGCGTCGAAGGCCACCCGCTGTGCCATCCGAGCAGCACGGAAGCGGAGGTGCGCCGATGAGCCCATGCCAGGCCAAGATTTGCGGCTTGTCGCTGATCCCAACTGCGGGGAACGTCCCAACCTGAAACCTCATCGGTGACCGTCGAGACACTGTAAAGCGCCCATGCGCTGAGACCGTGGTCGAATGAGCGTTGACCGCTGACCTCGATTCCCGCTGCCTCCGCGTGTGCCGGAACGACGAGCACTCGATCCGGCTGCAGCTCCGGAACCAGCGACGCCTCGCTCAAGACATTGTCGAAGTATGGGCTGAGGGAGGACCAGTAGTTGCGATATGCCTCCAATCGCCAATGAACGGCGGCCGCGTTCTCGTGCGCAATTCCAACGATCAGATGCGTCGCGCGGTTCGCCGCGTCGGGCGTCAGTTGGTTTTGCTCGGAGCGATATTCGTCGATGCGTTGCGCTTGGGTAAACTGCCCCCACGACCCGTACGCATGCCAGTTTTCGGTCAGGTCGTAGCGCATGTTGAACCGCGAACTCAGCTGGCCGCGAGTGCCGAAGCCCCGATACGTTTGGGTGTCGAGCCGCATGCCAACCTCCGCCTCAAAGCTCTGCCAGCGTCGGCGGGCCGAGGCAAACAGGCCCGAAGTCGAGGAGTCGGGGCTCTGGTTCGAATTCACGGTCACGTCGGAGGGCCGGCCGAAGCTCGAAGCAATCGGCGGTGCGAGAATCTGGTTCCGCATGAATGTGAGCTCGGCGGTCTCACGGTTTATTTCGCCGCCGAAATCCCAAGTCATGGCGGGCGATGGCGTATAAGTCCACTGGCTGCGCAGATTGAAGTTCGAGAATGAGCGCTCCATGGCGAGCCGGCCCACCGCAATATCGGGAAAGTCGAGATACCCGCTGCCGTTGCGCTCGGTGTTCGCAAAAGCGAACGAAGTGTGAGATTTGATATCGGCCCGCGGCGTCCAGTCCCACCTCAGCCACGAGGCCACATCATGGGAGTGAGCGGCCGCGCGCTCATTCGAGGCATCCGCACTGAGGCTTGCTTGGTCGTCGGATATCAGCCAACCCAATGTCAGAGAGGACGTCGTGCTCGCGGTCCAACCGATGTGGCCGACTACGTCGTAGAAATTCGGCTCGCCGAAATATGCTTCGAGCGGCAGCCGCGCGCTGTGATCGCCGCTGCGGCGCGCGCTCAGCGACCACTCGATCGGCCACTGCTGGGATCGCCCGGCCGTCCCGAATTCATAGTCGAACAAGCTCGCGCCGATGCTGTATTCGGAACCCGATTCGATCAACCGCGGCGTCAGATCGATGACGCCCCCTGATCGGGTACCGTATTTGACCGGGTAGCCTCCGGTAAAGACATCGGCCCGGGTGACCGTGGATGGATCAAAGACGCTGATGACGCTCTGAAAGTTCCTGAAGTGAAACGGTTCGACCAATGCAATTCCGTCATATTCGACCAACACATCATCGAGTAGAGCGCCCCGAACATACGGCCGCGCCGACAGACTGGTCGCGAGTCCCGGCGCCGAGCGCAAGGCCCGGATGGCATCCTCCTGCGCGCCCGGTACCTGCTCGAACTGGCGCCAGTCAAAGCCGACCGGCTCGCCTAAAGTGCTCGTCGTAAATTCATAGCGGCTCGCAAAGACCAGCACCTCCTCGAGCGGCGCATCGCGGGGAATCGAATTGGAGCCGCTCGCGGCACCGCCTGCCGCAGCACTTCTGGCCGCCGCCGCGTCGCCCGAGGGTGCGGCCGGCGCTCGAGTGACGACGTACTGTAGCGGGCCGGTGGGCCGGAGCATCAAGTGATTGGCGGCCAGAGCCGCAACGACCCGCGTCATCGGATCGGACCCGGGCACCGGATCCGGAGCATCGAGACTGGGCGGCACCAGTTCGGAGCTATACAGGACGTTGACGCCGGTCGCGATCAAGGTGCGAAGCAGCTCGATCACGTTCACGCGCAGGGGCGACGGCTGATCCGCAGCAATCGTCCGGAAGGCCGCAATGAGCATCACAACAAGCCACGCTGTGCATTTGCGCCGTCCGAACACGAACATCCGATCTGACAGGCCTTGCTGGCCTGCGCGGCAGTATACCCGGGAGCCTGTTTGAGTATTCCGCGCCAGCCGCGTGCGCTGGGAGAAGGAGCGGATCCAAAGTTGCTTCTTATGTGAAATGCACGGAGGAAGCGCGGAGCCGGGACAGGTATTTCGGGTTTGGATAACGTCCATTGGATTGATTTGTGGCTCCTGTGCCGTCTAAGCTCACAACCCTGAACGATCGTTGCGAAGGACGCACAGGGTGCTGCACGAAGCTGATCGCGCGTTGGTGGCACGCATGCGCGCGGGGGAGCAGCGTGCCTTCGATGAGTTCTTCAACGCGAGCGCGCCGCGCCTCGTGGCATTTATCGCACGACGGTCGGCGCTGGATCCAGCCAGTTTGGAAGACGTTGTTCAGTGTGCATTGATCAAGGCCGTCCGCAATCTCGCGAGCTATCGGGGCGAAGCGGCGCTGTTCACCTGGCTCACCGAAATCTGCCGCCACGAGTTGGCGGATGTGCACCGTAAAGCAGCGCGGCGGCCCGCCCACTTCAGTCTCGATGAATCGGAGGCCAGTGCGCTGCTGGAGCCGCAGCTGCGCGCGCCCGAGCACCTCGATCCATTGTCGGAACTGCACGTCGCCGCACGGCGAACGGCGGTCATGAAAGTGTTGCTCAGTCTGCCGGAGAATTATGCGCTTGCGCTGGAAGCCAAGTATGGCGACGGCCGATCGGTAGAGGAGATTGCCCGACAACTTGGGGTTACCGCAATCGCGGCCCAGTCGGTGCTCGCGCGGGCAAGGGACGCGTTTCGGCGGCAGTGGTTCAGGAACGGCGCGGATATCGGCCACGAGGCGTCGCAGTCATGACCGACCGGCCTGATTCCTTCGCCGATACGGTGCTCAACGGCGCGCTCTCTACGCCGCCTCTGAGCGAGGCGAGTCTCGCGCGAGTTCGCACGGCCGTCGCGCGGGAGTGGCGCGCAACTGCCCCGGCTCCCGGGATTCGGTTGCCGGCTGTCCCGCGGCGCTCCCTCTGGATTGCGCTCCCCGCCGCTGCCTTGCTTGCCGCGGTGAGCGTCCTGCCGTTGGTGCGGGGACCGTCGAATCAAGGCGCGTCAATCGGCTTCTTGACGCGGGCCAACGGCGGCTCACCGGAAGTAAGCAGCGGGTTATTCCGCCACCGGACTCTTGCGACGGGGGAGGCGCTGCGTGTCGGCGACCGATTTACGACGCGAGGTGCGGTGCTCTTCACGCTTGCTCGCGGGGGCACGCTGCGCGTCGCAGCCGGCAGTACTTTGGGCGTGACGGCCTCGACACAGCTATCCTTGGAACGCGGCCTGATTTATCTCGATGTCCCGTTGGGTCCCGCCGCCCTCTCGAATCCGCTGCGGATCACCACGCGCCAGGGCGCGATAGAGCACATTGGCACCGAATTCGAGGTCATGAGCGATGATCAGCAGGTACGCATACGGGTTCGGGAAGGGCGCATTCGCTTTCATAGCCGATCCAGCACCTTCGTGGCGGACGCGGGCACGGAGCTTCTCGCGACGCCGGGAAACGAGGTAGTACTTCGATCGATCGACAACTATGGCGCCGACTGGGCTTGGACGGCTGCGCTCGCACCGGACTACGCGGTCGAAGGACAACCGCTCATGGGCTTCTTACAATGGGTGGGACGCGAACTGGGGCGCCGAGTCGATTTCGACGGCGCGCACGCGCGCGAGGTTGCCGACCGCACGATCCTTTATGGCTCGGTACGAGGCCAGACTCCGCTGGACGCGCTGGCCAATGTTCTGGCGGCGACCTCGCTCACCTACCAGTTGAGCGGCGACGAAATCTTGATCGCCTCGAGCCGCTGATTCAGCTATTCCGCGAAGGGCGCCGCGGCAATCTCGTGCTCTACGGTCTCCGTCCACGCCGACGGCGCAGTGTTCCTGCACAGTCCTTCGAGCCAGGTCGATCGTTGCGACAAAGGCTTGCGCCGGCAATGATCCTCCAGCAGCGCCGTGAATCGCGTCTTGAACTGAAGCCGGGGGAACGCCTCGACCACTTCCGCAATCCTGCGCCGGTCCCCCGTGTCCTCGTCGGGCCCGTCGACGTCGGCCCCGGCGCCGGCCGATACGAGCATCGCCTCAGGCCCTTGGCGCGAGGTCAGCGCCCACTTGCCGTCATGCATTTCGACACCGTGCCAAATGACGTCGGCATGGCGCCCGGATAGCCCCATCGAGTTGGCGAATTTCTCCGCGGCATTTGCCCCATCGATTTCGAACGATCCTCTCTCGGAGGCGAAAGCCGGCAACAACCCCAGATCATGCAGCGCCGCCGCGATGAACGCGTCCTGGGCATCGTAGCGCAGCCCCATGTTTTCCACATGCAAAGCGCCGAACACGAACGTGCGCATGCAATGATTGAACAGAAAGTCGGGCTGGTGTTGCCGGGCGTAGCTCGCAGCGAGAATCGTATATCGTGTACGCGGGATCGCAACCCCGGCGACCTCGCGGGGCAGGTCTGCAACACTAGCGCCGGGCGCCTCACCGAAGGCGCGCGGCGCACAAAGCACGGCAGCGCCCAGGGACAAAAAGCCTCGCCGCGTCAAGCTTCCGGAAGGATCGCTCACGAGCGAATTTAAGCACGCCACCGCGCCGCGCGCCAAACTTGACGCATGAGCAGGATGTGCAGATGATGGCCCGATAGAAGGGTCCTTTTGCGACACTAGGAACCTGAAGGACAAAGAGACATGAACAAGACTCTCTACTCCGTTCCAGAAAGCTTTGCGGCGTCGGCCCAGGTCAAACGATCCGACTACGAGCGATTGTACCCGGAGTCCGTCGAGGACCCGGAGCGCTTCTGGGCTCGAATCGGCCGTCGCATCGATTGGATCAAGGAATTCTCCCGCGTCAAAGACACGAGCTTCGCCGAGAGCGATTTTCACATCCGCTGGTTCCACGACGGCAGGCTCAATGTCGCGAGCAATTGCTTGGATCGTCACTTGGCGGTTCGCGGCGACAAAACCGCGATCATCTGGGAATCGGATGATCCGAAGCGCGCGCAACACATCACCTATCGTGAGCTTCACGAGCGCGTTTGCCAGTGCGCAAACGTCTTGAAGTCGTTGGGGGTGATCAAGGGCGACCGCGTCACGATATATCTGCCGATGATCCCGGAGATCGCGGTTGCGATGCTCGCCTGCGCGCGAATCGGGGCGATCCACTCGGTCGTATTCGCGGGTTTTTCCTCCGAATCGCTGGGCGGCCGCATTGCCGACTGCGGGTCGACCGTCGTGATCACCGCGGATGAAGGACTGCGCGGCGGCAAGCGCATACCGCTCAAGCAATATGTCGATGGGGCGGTGAGCATCAAGGGTACGGATTGCGTCAAGCACGTGCTGGTGGTGCGCCGCACGGGGACGCATGTCCCGATGCACGCGCCGCGTGATCAGTGGTATGACGAGCTCGCCGCACAGCAAGCGAAATCCTGTCCGCCCACCGCGATGGATGCGGAAGACCCGCTCTTTATCCTCTACACATCCGGATCGACCGGCAAGCCCAAAGGGGTTCTGCACACCACCGGCGGGTATCTCGTATACGCCTCGTACACGCATCAGATGGTATTCGACCTGCGCGAGGAGGACATTTATTGGGCGACTGCGGACATCGGTTGGGTTACCGGCCACAGCTACATCCTATACGGACCTCTTGCCAACGGCGCGACCACGGTGATGTTCGAAGGAGTGCCGAATTACCCCGATTGGGGCCGATTCTGGCAAGTCGTGGACAAGCACAAAGTGACGATATTGTATTCCTCGCCCACCGCGATCCGCTCGCTCATGCGCGAGGGCGAAGCGCCGGTGAAAGCCTGGTCCCGCAAATCACTGCGCCTGTTGGGCTCGGTGGGCGAACCGATCAACCCCGAAGCGTGGGAATGGTATCACCGCGTCGTCGGCGACGGCCGCTGTCCCATCGTCGATACCTGGTGGCAAACGGAAACGGGCGGGATTCTGATTACCCCGCTGCCGGGGGCGATAGACCTCAAACCTGGGTCTGCTACGCTGCCGTTTTTCGGCGTGAAGCCTGCGATCGTCGACAGCGAGGGGCGCGTGCAGCATGGCGCTTGCGAAGGCAATCTCGTGCTGCTCGATAGTTGGCCGGGACAAATGCGCACGGTTTACGGCGACCACCAACGATTTATCGACACTTATTTCAAAACTTTTCCCGGTACCTACTTCACCGGCGACGGCGCGCGCCGCGACGAAGATGGTTACTACTGGATCACGGGCCGGGTGGACGACGTGATCAATGTCGCCGGTCATCGGTTGGGGACGGCGGAAATCGAAAGCGCCTTGGTTGCTCATGCTCAAGTGGCAGAGGCCGCCGTGGTCGGATTCCCGCACGCCATCAAGGGGCAAGGCATTTACGTCTACGTGACCTTGATCTCCGGGGCTGAACCGAGCGAGCCCTTGCGGGTCGAGCTTCGGGACTGGGTGCGTCGAGAAATCAGTCCGATCGCAACGCCGGACGTCATCCAATGGGCGCCCGGACTTCCGAAGACTCGGTCGGGCAAGATAATGCGCCGCATCCTTCGAAAAATCGCCGCCGACGAACACGATCAGCTCGGAGACATTTCAACGCTTGCGGATCCGAGCGTGGTGGAGCAACTGATCAAGGAGCATGCCCTTACGAGCGCCGCGCAGCGCTGAGCCCGCGCTGCGCTGAGTGCGCCACGCCGAGCCGCCGCGCGGCTGACCGCTGGATGAGCGGGTCAACGTTCGACTGCGAGCGCAACACCCATGCCGCCGCCGATGCACAAGCCCGCGAGTCCCTTGTGTGCGTCGCGGCGGATCATCTCGTGCAGCAGGGTCACCAAAATACGGCAACCCGATGCGCCGATCGGATGACCGATGGCGATGGCGCCGCCATTGACATTGATTTTCGACGTATCCCAGCCCATTTGCCGGTTGACGGCGATCGCCTGCGCGGCAAACGCCTCGTTGATCTCCATCAGGTCGAGGTCCTGATGCGTCCAGCCCGCCTTCTTCAAGCACAACTGGCTCGCCGGCACCGGGCCCATGCCCATGAATTTCGGGTCCACGCCTGCGGATGAGTAAGCTCGAATCCAGGCCAACGGCTTGAGGCCCAGCTCGCTGGCCTTGCGCGCCGACATCATCATCACGGCGGCGGCGCCGTCATTGAGGCCGGAAGCATTCCCCGCGGTTACCGTGCCGTCCTTGCTGAAGGCGGGCTTGAGATCGGCGAGCGCTTCGACCGTTGTGCCCGGCCGGATGTATTCGTCGGTCTCGAACAAGGTTGTCCCCTTGCGCGTGGCGATTTCGATCGCCGCAATCTCAGCCTTGAAGCGGCCCGCTTTCTGCGCCGCCTCGGCTTTCTGCTGGGAAGCGGCGGCGAATTCATCCTGGTCGCGGCGAGAAATCTCGTATTTCTTCGCGATGTTCTCCGCCGTCGTCCCCATGTGATAGTTGTTGTAGACGTCCCAAAGCCCGTCCGTGATCATGGTATCGACGAGCTTGGCATCGCCCATGCGAAATCCGTCGCGGGAGCCTTGCAGCACATGAGGGGAGGCACTCATGTTCTCCTGTCCGCCTGCGATGACGATGTCCGCATCGCCGCACTTGATCGCCTGCGCGGCCAGATGGGTTGCCTTGAGTCCGCTGCCGCAAACTTTGCCGATCGTCATTCCCGGCACGCTATCCGGCAGGCCGGCACGGATGAGCGCCTGTCGAGCGGGGTTTTGGCCGACACCGGCGGTGAGCACCTGCCCCATGATCACCTCGGAAATTTGTTCCGGCGGCACTTGGGATCGCGCCAGCAGCGCTCTGATGACTTGGGCGCCCAGATCCGCGGCCGGCACCTTGCCAATGGTTCCGTTGAATTTGCCGACTGCAGACCGCACCGCCGCCGTAATGACTACATCGTTCATGTGCTTCTCCTCCGGTTATCGAGCGGGGCGCTCGCAACGCCCCGCTCCCTCGCAGGATATCAGCTCGCCCTCTTCTTGGTGTCTGCGGCAACTTTCGTAGTCTCTGCGACAACCTTCGTAGTCTCAGCGGCAACTTTGGCCGCCGACTCCTTGGTCATTTCGACGAAGCTGCTTTGAGCGTCGGTTGCCAACGCGACAAACTCCTGCGCGCGGGCACGCAGCTTTTCGCTGAGCGCGGTCGTGAGTTCGACTTGCTTGGAGACGAAGTCGGCGGGGGTCTGCGCGGTCAGTGCCGCCTTGGCCTGAGCCAGGCCCCACTCCAAGTAATCGCCGGCCACGTCGTACTGGTACCGGCCTACTCTGTCAAGGGTCTTGACGCCTTCCTTTTGGGCTTTCAGCGCCGGCGCGAAAGCATTTCGATAGCTTTCGAAGATGGTCTTGGGATCAAAGGTGGTGTCACTCATGATGGCTCCTCGGTGGGTATGATGGGCTCGATTATAGCGCCAATTTGTATGCAGTGCAAGAGGATCTGTTCCAGTCATGGCTAAAGATGCAAATGGAGACTAAATGAATGATTTATTTCAATAAAATTACTTAACAATAATATTTTAACTATCTGTAAATATTGCGTCGCAAGAGCCCGTCTAAGCAAGTATGAAATGCTGGCAATTCAACTGTACGCGCTCCACGCCCCGGTACTCGTTCACCTCCAGCCGATAGGCGAGTTGGATCCGTGCGCCGCACTGCAACTCCGGATCCTCGGCCGCACCGCCGATATAGCCAAAGGCGATTGCTTCGAGTGGATCGCCGGCACCGGCCGCATCATGCGTCGCCCTTAGCTGCATTTTAAGGTGTTTCTCACCGACGATCCGCGTATCGAGAATCTGAAAAGCGCCGTCGAAGACGGGTTCTGGGAAGCCTTGCCCCCAAGGCCCGGCACCACGCAGCACGCGGGCTGTATCGAGCGAAAGCTCGGCAGCCGTGAGTTCACCGTCCGAGTGAATCACGCCGCCGAGCGATTCGCGATCGTTGCGGGCCGCAATCTCGGCGGCGAAAGCGGCCCTGAACGCCTGCAGGTTTTCCTCCGGCAGGCTCATCCCGGCGGCCATCGCGTGGCCACCGAATTTGTCGATGAGACCGGGATGATGGGTCGCAATGCTGTCCAGAGCATCGCGAATATTGACGCCGCCGACCGAGCGGGCTGAACCGCGCAGCGAACCATCCTCGGCGCGCGCGAAGGCGATGACCGGGCGATGCAATCGATCCTTGATTCTGCCGGCGACCAGTCCGACCACACCCTGATGCCAGCTCTCGTCGAACAGGCACAGCCCAAGCGACTCGCCGCCGGCGTCGTCGAAACGCAGGCCGCGCGCGATATCGAGCGCCTCGAGCTGCATGCGTTGTTCGATTTCGCGTCTCTCCTCGTTGAGCTTGGCGAGCACGCCCGCGAGACGCTGCGCTTCGGAAGGGTCGTCGGCGAGCAGGCACGCAATGCCGACGCTCATGTCGGTGAGCCGCCCCGCGGCGTTCAAACGCGGTGCCACGGCGAAGCCGAGATCGGCCGCCGTGATTTCTCCTAAACGCCGGCCCGCCGATTCGAGCAACGCACGCGTGCCGGCCACGCAACGGCCGGCGCGAATGCGGCGCAGACCCTGTGCAACCAGTACCCGGTTGTTGCGATCCAGTGGCACCACGTCGGCGACCGTCCCGAGAGCCACCAAGTCGAGTAATTCCGCGGCTCGAAAATCACTTTGCCCCAAACTCCTTGCGAGGGCCGCTATGACATAGAACGCCACGCCCACCCCTGCCAACGCGGGACTCGCAAATCGGCCATTCGCCAGATTTGGGTTGACGATGACTTCCGCCCTGGGCAGAACGGCGCCCGGAAGATGGTGATCCGTCACCAACACGGGCACGCCCATTTCTCGCGCCGCCTCCACCCCACTTACGCTCGACACTCCGTTATCGACGGTCACGATCAACGAGGGTCTGCGCGTCGCCGCCAGCGCCACAATCTCCGGGGTGAGTCCGTATCCGAAACGAAACCGATTCGGCACCAAGAAGTCCACGTGCGCAAAACGCATGGCGCGCAGAGCGCGCACCATCAGTGCGGTGCTGGTCGCGCCATCCGCATCGAAATCGCCGATTACGAGCACGCGGCCGGCACGGTGCGCAGCCAGAAGTTGAGCCGCAGCATCGACGCCGTCGAGCGAACCGACCGGCAGAAGACGGTCCAGCGATAAATCCAAATCCGCATTGCTGCGCAAGCCGCGGGCCGCGTAGACGCGCTGCAGTATGGGGTGTACCGTCGCCGTGAAGTCGCTCGGCGCCGGCGAGCGCCGCCTGATCTGCGTCGCAATCACGCGAACGACTCCCACCAAGGCCGGCGCGCTCGCCATCGCCGCCAGAGCCATCGCTTGGTGACGCTGAAGCAGCGGTCAAGCGCCGACAGCTCGAGTCGCGCGATGCGGCCGGAGCGCAAATCCGCGACGGAACGTTCGAGCCGGCGCGACTCCGTATCGCACCACGCGGCTGTGCCCGGCTCCGCGGCAACCACAATGACCGCGGAGCCGGTTGAGTTGTGGGCGTCGATCTGCGCGCCGGCGCCGCGCGACGATTCGGTCAGCCCGGCGAACGCCTTGAACAAGGGATCATCGCCTGCGGTCCAACCGCGCACGAGCGGCAACGAGGTCAGTGCAGCTCCGCCTCCCCACAACCACAGACCGTTGACCGCGGTTGCCCCAGCCGCGATTCGGGTTCGATTCACATCGTGCTCGAACAGCCACATCTCGATCTCACTCATGAGCCGCCGCAGACGCGGTGCGCCGGCACCGGCCGGTAGATACCCTTCGATATGTCGATCAAGCACATCCTCCGGCTCGCGGGTCGTTGCATCGAGCGGTTGGTCGAACACGCAGAATAGCTCGGCGCAGCGGCCGGCGAGCATGCGGATTCCGGCGTCATTCCATGTGCGGTTGAAGTCGACCGCCAAAGTCTCTGCGTCGGAGCCGCGCAGCGATAGGATACCGTCCGCGGCCAACCGCACATTGCTCATTTCGGCCGCATAATGCACGGGTGTCGCGATGAACACCGACGCGCCATCCACCGGACCTCGTTCGCTGTACAAGGCGGCTGCAGCAACACCGGGCATGGCGGCCGCAGGCTCCGCAATGACGGCAAACGCGTCGGCACGCCAATCGGTTACGGTCGTGACCGCGTCGGCGCGCGCCAGCAATCCTTCCAGTAACTTGGAACGTTTCCGGCTGGCCGCACGGCATTGAGTAAAACGAAAATAATGCCTCGATTGCACGAACGCTCCGGCATCAAATTCAGTATCTTACGAAAGATGCGCTTCACCCAAGACTCGAGTTCCGGCACTCACCTGATCCGCGCCTATGCCCGGGGCGAGCTGCGCATCGACGATGATACTTATCGCGAGACCGTGATCGTGAGCGCATCGGGAGTTCTGACGGAGCCCGAGATTCGGGACATGAATGATCTCATCGCGCTCGATCCGTCGCGCATCCTCGCGCTGGATCCGGAACTCGTTCTGTTGGGCACGGGGGAGCGCCAGATTTTCCCGGCCGCTTCTTTCCGCGCTCGATTCTTGAGCGCAGGAATCGGTTTGGAAGTTATGGATACGGGCGCAGCGTGCCGTACGTTCAACGTGCTCGTCGCGGAGCAACGCCGCGTCGTCGCATTGCTGATGGTCAACTAGAATAAAATGGCAGGGCGCTTACGGCTCACGATCAATTTGGTTCCGAGATTTATTGTACTTCTTCTTGATCTTGTTACTCTTTTATCCCTCTGACCCCGTGTAAGCTTACAGCGCCCCGCAAATGGACTTTCCCGATCAGCGCACAGTTAAACACACGCTCAGTACGGTCGCAAGTTGGCGACGATTTACTCTAAAGTATAGATAAATCAGCTATATACGTAACTTATTTGAAGACAACTCATCTGGGAAGGAAGGGCAACGGATCGATCGGCCTGCCGTTCTGGCGCAGTTCGAAGTACAAAATCGCCGCGTTGTGTGCACCTTCTCCCATGTGCGCGATCACTTGACCTGCCGCGACATCTTGCCCGTCGTGGACCAGCATCTCGCGGTTGTGGGCGTACGCGGACAGCAAGCTGTCGGCGTGCTTGATGATGATCAGATTGCCGTAGCCGCGCAAACCGCTGCCGGTGTAAACCACTCGACCCGCACTTGCGGCTCGCACATCTTGTCCCAACCGCCCCGGCAAAAGAATGCCGCCGCCCGGCACCGGACGGGGGGCTCCGGTCCGGTCGGTCGGCCAAACCCATCGCTCGGCGCGACTGTTCGGCGCATGCGCCGCTTTGGGTTCGGGCGCGATGGGAGTGCCGAGCGGCGATGAGGTGCCGCGCGCTGCACTCCTCGATTCCGGTTGTGGCAGCGGTTGCGGCTTGCTCACTTGCGGCACATCAGGCGCACGCGAGCCTGCAGAGGCGCTGGAGACTGAGGGCGCCGGCGTCGCGGCGCGCGCTACGGGTGCGGTGCCTGGAGCAGGCTCTGCGCCCGGCATGGGGCCCAACACCAGCACTTGCCCAACGGCGATGCGGTAGTCGCCGCCGATGTTGTTCCAACGCGCCAAGTCGCGAAAGTCGAGGTTATGGCGCCACGCAATACTGTAGAGCGTGTCCTCCGGACGGACAACATAGTTCTCCGGACCGTCGCCGGCGGTATCCGCGCATGCGCCCAGCAAAAGGCAGCACAACCCAACAGTGCAAACCGAGCGCGGAACGCGCAACGCTGGCAGCTAACGCTGCAGTCCCGACAGCAAGGGTACGAAACTCACGGGGCCGAGCGACTCGCGTTCGATCCGCGTCTCACCCTTGGTGTAGCGGTACAGCTCCTGGCGGCCATCCGGTCCCACCGGCGCGATCAGTCTGCCGCCAATGCTGAGCTGCTCGAACAGCGCCGGCGGCACGGTGTGCGGCGCCGCGGTCAACAGGATTCCATCATAGGGCGCCCGGGCCGCCCACCCGACATTTCCATCATCGTGACGGAAATTGACGTTGCGGATCTTGAGCTCGCGCAAGGTACGCCGCGCACGTCCCAGCAGGCTCGCAATACGCTCGATCGTGTAAATTTTCTCTACCAGGGGCGACAGCACCGCCGTCTGATATCCGCAGCCTGTGCCGATCTCCAGAACTTTCTTTGTTTCTTCGCCTGCGAGCAGCGCCTCGGTCATGCGCGCCACCACGTACGGTTGGGAGATCGTTTGCCCGAAGCCGATCGGCAGCGCGGTATCCTCGTAGGCGCGGCTGGCCAGCGCCTCGTCCATGAATAGATGCCTCGGCACATTCTGAATGCGGTCGAGCACGCGCAGATCGGCAATGCCTTGTTCCCGCAGACGCTGCACCAATCGTTCCCGGGTGCGCGCCGACGTCATGCCTATACCGCTGAGTCGCGGACCTTCCATAAAACTACTCAAGCTTCAGCCACTTCTGCAGTTCGGGCAGAGCGGCGTGACGCGTCAAATCGATTTGCAATGGAGTGATCGACGCAAACCCCTCGGCCACGGCGTGAAAATCGGTACCTGGCCCGGCGTCCTGACCGGCACCGGCGTTGCCAACCCAATAGACGTTGCGCCCCCGCGGATCTTTCGCTTTCACGATCGGCTTGCTGCGATGCCGGTTGCCGAGCCGGGTCACCCGGATGCCGCGCAACTGGCCGTCGGGTAGATCCGGCACATTGACGTTCAGAATGATGGAACCTACTTCCGGTCCTTGCAACCGGTCTTGCGACATTCGCCGCACCAGCTGTGCCGCCACTTGCGCAGCGGAGGCAAAATTGCGCGGACTTCCGGGCTCGACGCACAGCGACACCGCGACGGCGGGCAGACCGAGAAACCGGCCTTCAACGGCGGCGGCAACCGTCCCCGAGTACAAGGTGTCATCGCCTAGATTCGCGCCGTCATTGACCCCCGACACGACGATGTCGTGCTCGAAGTCGAATAGTCCGGAAATCGCCAGATGCACGCAGTCGGTGGGCGTACCGTTGACATAGTAGGCATCGGTGTCGTAACGCGCCGCGCGCACCGGCACGTCGAGAGTCAGCGAGTTGCTCGCACCGCTGCGATTACGGTCCGGCGCAACGATGGTCACCTCGCCCAACGGCTCGAGCGCCAGCCCCAGCGCAGTCAAGCCCTCGGCACGGTAGCCGTCGTCATTCGAAAGGAGGATTTTCACGAGATATCACAGCCTGCCCCAAGCTGGCGGGTGCCGCCGTGCGGACTATACTGTAACCCTGGAAGCCCCGATAGCCGAGTCGTACGCATGGCGAAGCCGCGCTCTTTGGATCGAATTGCCGCCGTCGAAGGCGATGCCGAAACATTTCGCGCGGCCATGCGCGACGTGAAGCCGCTGGCGCACGCGCCATTGGCGGCGGGACTCGAGAAGCCCAAACGGCGTGCACCCGCGCGCGCGAAGCGGACCTCGGCGGCCGATGAGCTCGGTGCGGCAATGCCTCTGGTTGGCGACCTCGGGGCGGACGAAGCAGCTTCGATGACGGACGTCGCGAGCCGCGAAGGAGCGCTGTCCTTTCAGCGCGCCGGCGTGCGAATTCAAGTCATTCGGCGATTGCGCCGCGGTCTCTACCCGATCGAAGATGAGCTGGATCTTCACGGGCTAAATCAAGCGGCGGCGCGCAATCGGCTCGCCGAATTCATCGAACACAGCCGCGACGCGGGCCGCCGCTGCGTTAGAGTCATACACGGCAAGGGTTATCGTTCGGGCGCCCGCGGCCCGGTGCTCAAGACGGCGGTGAACCTTTGGCTGCGCCGGCACGCCGACGTCATGGCATTCGTGTCCGCGCGCGCCATCGATGGGGGCACCGGCGCCATGTACGTATTGCTTCGAGCTTGATTTCTCATGAACGGCGAACCGAGGTGGCCATGACGAATCTGATGCGAGTCTCGCGTGCGGGAATCATCGTGCTGACGGCATTCTTGGCGGAATTGACGAGCAATTCATTTGCACAGGAGTCCGCGGTTCCGCCGACCCAGTCCAAGGCCGCATTCGACCTCGTGACCGAGAGCGAGGCAGCGGCATGGAACAGCACGAAACCGAAGGAGTCGGAGGAATTCAGAACGCGCGATTTGGGCGAGGACAATGGAGCGCCGACTTGCCGCTCCACGGGCGATAACGACGCCGACAATCCGAAAATAAGGATCGTCGCACCGGTGCTCGAAAAACCCCTGCTCATGCCGGTTGATATCGACCTGCAGTTCGTCCCGGTCGGCACCACGCACATCCGGCCGGAAACCTTCCGCGTCTGCTACCTGGGATTGGTCACCATGGACATTACCAAGCGGATCACCGATCGCGTGACGGTCTCGGAACAGGGACTGCACGTGACCGGCGCCCAGCTGCCGCATGGGCATCACCGGCTCGTGCTGCTCGTCGCGGACCAGCGCGGACGTCTGGCGCGGCAGGAAGCGGTGTTCAACGTTCTGTGATCCCGGCTCTGATCTTGCTGCCGGGGCTCGACGGCACCGGAAAGCTGTTCGCGGAATTCGTGACGAGTCTAGGCGCGAGCGTCGATTCGCGCATCGTGGGCTACCCTAAGGAGCAGCCCCTGGGCTATGACGATCTCGAGGCGCTGGTGTCGGCCGCGCTGCCGGGAGATCGATCGTTTTTTCTCCTGGGCGAATCCTTTTCGGGGCCCATTGCGATTCGTATCGCTGCGCGCGCGCCCACGGGGCTGGCAGGCGTCATCCTTTGCGCGACCTTCGCCAAGAACCCGTTTCCCCGGCTCGGCTGGGCGCGCCCGCTGGCCGCCTACCTGCCGCTGAAGGCACTCCCACGTTGGCTCAGGGCGCCGCTGATGTGGGGTTCCGCCTCGCCGCAGCGCGCTCCCGCCCAAATGGAGCGGGCCATCGCCGGCGTGTCGCCAGCCGTCATTCGTCATCGCATCGCCGCCTTGCTGGCGGTCGATGAAAGCGCATCGCTTGGCCGCATCCGGATGCCGATGCTCGTGCTGCGCGCCCGGCGAGACCGGGTAATTTCGCGCGTGGCAACGCAGGCAATCTTGAGAACGCTGCCCGGTGCAAGGCTCATCGAGATCGATGGACCCCATCTGCTGCTGCAAACCCGCCCTGCCGAATGCGCAGCGGCCGTACTTGAGTTCATGCGAGCCGGCATGTGAATCGATGGGCATGTGAATCGATGACCGCTGATCAGTCCTCGCCGGCATCGAGCTCCGGGACGCCTTCGATTTCGCATATTTCGCGCAGCACCGCGGTCGCGAACTGCCCCCGTCCAAGCAAAAAGCTCAAGGTCAGCGTGCTGCCGTCGCGCTCGTTCGATAGTTCGCGAACGGCGCTGCGCAGCGAGCGTCGTTCCTGCTCCAAGCCTTGAGCGGCGAGCAAATCGGCCGCCGCGCTGAATTCGCGCGCGGCGTCTAGTTCATGCCGCCGAGCCTCTCCCTGGCTCGCCGGATCGCCCCGACCCCACAGGGGCCCCGAGGGATGGATATCGAATGCGTCGAGGCGGCGGCGCAACTCGTCATCGACCGCGGTGACGGAAAAGTGGCTGCCGCTGCCATCGAGACTGGCCAGATCGCCAAGCCCGAGCTGCGACCAGTCGCCCGCCGCCACCCGCCGCGCAAGCACCGCATTGAAGATCAGCGATCGCCCGGCCGAGAGCGCAAAGCTGCGCTCGGCGCGGCCTCGCGGCGCAACTCCGCTTTGCACCCATCCCGCAACCCGGTCGAGATTACAGCCGTCGCGCCCAAAGCGTTGCGCCCCGAAATAGTTAGGCGCGCCATGAGTGCGCAACGCGCACAGCTTCTGCTCCAATTCCTCTCGCGACCATGTCACATTGCGCAGGCGGATCCGGAAACGGTTGCCCGACAGCGCACCGCGCCTCAGCTTGCGCGAGTTGGCGTGCGCCTCGAGCACTTTGAATTCGGCGGTGTGCGCGTGGATCCAGAAGTCTGCGGTCGTTGCGCGTCTCGGCACGCTGAACCACTGCACGGCAACCGCATGCCGGTCCTTGAGTCCGGCGAAGCCCACCTCGCCGCCGGCCACTCCCGCCAGCCGTGCGAGCTCGGCCGCTACCCAGTGCGTATTGGCGGTGCGCTTTTCCACTCGCAACAACCAATGCGGTCCCGCCCCGGACGGTTGGAACGACAACTGTTCCTCGACGTAGAAATCCTCGGGCGAGGCCTTTAGCTGCGCCGCCGGCAACGAGGCGCCATGCGCTCGGGGCGGATGCAATGCCGCGCGAGTCCACGCATCGGCTCGCCTGCCGCGCACCTACTCCCCCGAGGGCCCCAACAACACCGAAGCGAGCGCCGCCAAACCTTCGCCGCGGCCTATGAACCCCAACCGCTCCGTGGTGGTGGCCTTGATATTGACGAGCTGCGTGCGAACGCCCAGATCCGCGGAAAGATTTGCCGCCATGGCGCCGCGATGCGCGGCAATTCGCGGCGCTTCGGCGAGCACCGTGACGTCCGCATTGAGTATTTTCAGGCCGGCCGCCCGCAGGCGCGCGGCCACGGCCCGGAGGAATATGCGGCTGTCGGCGCCGCGGTATCGCGGGTCGCTGTCGGGAAAGTGCAGGCCGATATCGCCGTCGCCGAGCGCCCCGAGAATCGCGTCGCAAAGGGCGTGAATGACCACATCGCCATCCGAGTGCGCCACCACACCCTTCTCATGCGCGATGTGCACGCCCCCCAGAATGACGTGGTCGCCCGGCCCGTAGGCGTGCACGTCGAAGCCTTGCCCGACCCTCATCGCGCTGCCTTCCGTCATTTTCAAGATCCTCTCCGCGACGCCGAGATCCTCGGCGCGGGTCACTTTGACGTTGAACGGCGAGCCTTGCACGAGCTTCGGCTGCAAACCCATGCGTTCGATGGCCTGCGCCTCATCGGTTACCGCAACGCCCGCGAGCGCCGCTTCTTTCAGCGCATGGCGCAATTGCGCGAAGGCAAACACTTGCGGGGTCAGTGCTCGCCACAGGCCCTGGCGGTCCACCGTTGCAACATGACCCCCGAGTTCGCGCTTGACGGTGTCGACTATCGGCGCGGCAAGGACCGCGCCGGCCGCGAGAGCGCCGGCGCCGCCCCGCGCGGTCTCGAGGGCGTCGAGCAATGCGTCGAGATCCGCGGCGTTCAGACAGGGTCGCGCGGCATCGTGCACCACGATCCAGTCGGCGGCGTCGGCTTGCGACGCCAGCAGATCGAGCCCGTTCGATACCGAATCCTGCCGGTTCTCGCCGCCCGCGACGGTTTGCAGTTTGGCGGAGTTGAGCTTGGCGGCAATGCTCGGCCAATGTGCATCGCCGGGAGCGAGCGCCACGACCACGGCGTGCACCCGCGGCTCAGCCAAAAGTGCGCGCAACGACCATTCCAGAACGGTTGCGCCGAGCAATGGCGCGTATTGCTTTGGGACCGCTCGGTCAGCCGACGCCGCAAAGCGCGCGCCGCGACCCGCGGCAGGAACGATCGCCCAGACGCGCGGCGACGCGGCACTCAGCATCACTGCGCGCGCGCGGTGACGGCCGTAGCAGGTGCTGCAGGAGCGGGAGTCGCCGCGGTCACGACCTGGTAGAAGGTTTCGCTGTTGCCGACCATGCCGAGTTCGCTGCGGGCGCGCTCCTCGAGCGCGGTCAGGCCGACTTTGAGGTCGGCCACCTCCGCAATCAATTGCCGGTTGCGCGCGCCCTGTTCACGATTCGCCGACGCTTGCGCATCGACTGCAGCCTGCAGGCGTGATACCTCGCGCAAACCCTGATCCGAAAGCCAGAGCCGGTATTGCAGCGAGATCAACGCGAGGCCAAGTATGACCGCAAAAATCCTCATGGGGTCAGTACCCTATCATGAATTCTTAAGAAATTGGAACCGACAGAGCGCGCTTTCCGGCAAAGCCCGCCTTCGCGCCCAATTCTCCCTCGATCCGCAACAACTGATTGTACTTGGCGGTACGATCCGACCGCGACATCGAACCGGTCTTGATTTGCGTCGCGGTGGTTGCCGCGGCGATGTCGGCGATGGTGGAGTCTTCGGTTTCACCCGAACGGTGCGATACCACGGCGGCGTACTTCGCTTCGTCCGCCATCTCGATGGCGGCCAAGGTTTCGGTCAATGTGCCGATCTGATTCGGCTTGATGAGAATCGCATTGGCGATTTTTTTGGCGATTCCCTCGGCAAAAATTTTCGTATTGGTGACGAACAGATCATCGCCCACCAGTTGCACCTTCGCTCCGAGCTTCTGCGTGAGAATTGCCCAGCCGTCCCAGTCGCTCTCGCTCATGCCATCCTCGATGGTCACGATCGGATACTTCGCCGCGAGGTTCGCCAGATAATCGGCGAACTCGGATGAACTGAAATGCCGGCCTTCGGATTCGAGCGTATACACGCCGTTCTTGAAGAACTCCGTGCTGGCAACATCCAGTCCCAGATAAATATCCTTGCCGGCCCGATAACCGGCTTTGTCGATGGCTTCCAATATCGTCGTGAGAGCTGCCTCATTCGACGACAGGTCGGGCGCGAAACCGCCCTCATCGCCGACGGCCGTATTGAGCCCCTCGGCATGCAGCACTTTCTTCAGCATGTGGAATACTTCGGCGCCGTAGCGCACCGCCTCCGAGAACGACGGCGCACCGAGCGGAAGGATCATGAATTCTTGAATGTCGACGCTGTTGTCGGCGTGAGCGCCGCCGTTGATGATGTTCATCATCGGCACGGGCAGCGTCAGGTCTCCGGGGCCGCTCAAGTGCCGGTACAAAGGCAAACCCTTGTCGCGCGCCGCCGCGTGTGCCGCGGCCAATGAGACGGCCAAAATCGCATTCGCACCCAGTTTGGACTTGAAATCCGTTCCGTCGGCTTGGAGCATCCTGGCGTCGAGACCGGCCTGGTCCTGGGCGTCGTACCCGGTGAGCAGATCGCGCAACGGTCCGTTGACGTGCGCCACCGCCTTGAGCACGCCCTTGCCGCCGTATACTTTCGCGTCACCATCGCGCAGTTCCACGGCCTCGCGCGACCCCGTGGAGGCGCCGGAAGGCACCGCGGCCCGGCCGACGGTGCCTGAATGCAGCACCACATCCGCCTCGACGGTGGGGTTGCCGCGCGAGTCGATGATCTGGCGGCCGCGAATATCGATGATACGGCTCATAGCAAGGCTTCCTCGAAGGGTTTCTTTTTCACCGCCGCATCCAGTTCCTTGAGCGTCGCCAGGAGCGAGGCCATGCGGCCCAGAGGCCACGCATTGGGCCCGTCCGACAAGGCCTTTTCGGGATCGGGATGGGTCTCCATGAAGAGTCCGGCGACTCCCGCGGCCACGGCGGCGCGCGCCAACACCGGCACGAATTCGCGCTGGCCGCCGGAAACATCGCCTTTGCCGCCGGGCAGCTGTACGGAGTGCGTGGCGTCGAAGACCACGGGACAACCCGTGCCGCGCATGATGGCGAGGGAGCGCATATCCGACACCAGATTGTTGTAGCCGAAGGAAAAGCCGCGCTCGCAAACCATGATCTGTCCGTTGCCGGTGGAACGGGCCTTGTCGACCACGTTCTGCATTTCCCAGGGAGAGAGGAATTGCCCCTTCTTGATGTTCACAGGTTTGCCCAACGACGACACCCCGACGATGAAATTGGTCTGCCGGCACAGAAATGCCGGCGTCTGCAGGACATCGACGACCGCGGCCACCTCGCGCAGCGGAGTATCCTCGTGCACGTCGGTCAGTACGGGAACGCCGATCTGCTCGCGCACCCTGGACAGCACCTTCAGACCCGCATCGACGCCGGGTCCCCGAAAACTCGCGCGCGAGGACCGATTGGCCTTGTCGAATGAGGCCTTGAAAACATACGGTATCCCAAGGGCACCGGTCATTTCCTTCAAGCGGCCGGCCACATCGAGCACCAGGGCTTCGCTTTCGATGACGCAGGGACCGGCGATCAGGAAAAACGGGCGCTCCGGCCCGACCTCGAAGGAGGTCAACCTCATGCCGTTGCGCGGCCGGGTTGCAGGGCGGCGCGGTACTCGCGTGCCGCCCGGATGAAGCCCGTGAACAGGGCGTGCCCATCGCGCGGCGTCGAGGTGAATTCGGGGTGAAATTGGCTCGCCACGAACCACGGATGCGAGCGCAACTCGATGAACTCGACCAACCCGTCGGCCGAGAATGCCGAGAAAGACAGCCCCGCCGCCGTCAACTCGTCGAGATAATGATTGTTGAATTCGTATCGATGGCGATGGCGTTCGAATATCGATTCCCTGCCGTACAGAGCGCGCGCCAAGGAACCCGGTACCAGCTTCGCTTCTTGCGCACCGAGGCGCATGCTGCCGCCGAGATCGGACTTCTCATCGCGCACCTGTTGGCCGCGCTCCAAATCTTGCCATTCCGTGATCAGGGCGATCACCGGGTGATTCGTGGCGCGGTCGAACTCGGTGCTGTTGGCACCCTTGAGCCCCGCGACATTGCGCGCGTATTCGACGATCGCCAACTGCATTCCCAGACAAATGCCGAGGTACGGAATATTGTTTTCGCGTGCGAATCGGATCGCCTGAATCTTGCCTTCGATACCGCGGTCGCCGAACCCGCCGGGCACCAGGATGGCATCCATGCTCTGAAGCCCTGAGGCGCCCGTGCGCTCGATGTCCTGGGATTCGAAATAATGAATGTTTACGCGGGTACGGGTCTTGATGCCGCCGTGCATCAGCGCCTCGTTCAACGATATGTACGAGTCGCGAATCTGCACATACTTGCCGACCATGCCAATATCCACCACGGCCTCGGGGTTCTGCTTGGCGGCAACCACCGCGCGCCATTCCGGCAGGTCCGTGGGTGGTGCGTTCAGCCGCAGCTTGTCGACCACGATGTCGTCCAGGCCCTCCTCATGCAACAGCATCGGTATCTTGTAGATGTCGTCGGCATCGACCCCGGAAATCACGGCGCGCTCCTCCACGTTGGTAAAAAGCGCGATCTTGCGGCGCTGTTCGTCCGGCAGCGAATGCACGCAGCGACACAACAGAATGTCCGGTTGGATGCCGATTCCGCGCAGCTCCTTGACGGAATGCTGGGTGGGTTTGGTCTTGATCTCCCCGGAGCCGCCGACGATCGGCACCAAGGTCAGGTGCATGTAGAGCACCTGATTGCGCCCGAGTTCCACGCCCATCTGCCGGATCGCCTCGAGAAACGGCAAAGACTCGATGTCGCCCACCGTACCACCGATCTCCACCATGCACACATCGGCGCCGCCCGCCCCCATGCGTATCCGGTACTTGATTTCATCGGTGATGTGCGGGATTACCTGAACCGTCGCGCCGAGGTAATCCCCGCGCCGCTCCTTGGCGATGACGCGCTCGTAAATTCGGCCGGTTGTGAAATTACTATTGCGGCCGGTGGTCATGCGCACGAAGCGCTCGTAATGGCCCAGATCGAGATCTGCCTCGGTACCGTCGGCGGTGACGAAAACCTCGCCGTGCTGGAATGGGCTCATGGTGCCGGGATCCACATTGATGTAGGGATCGAGC